>NZ_JAYSBG010000401.1:0-3034 GCF_041915505.1 Rhodoblastus sp.
TAGATGAAGTCTTCCCGCCCGAAGCGACCCTCTGAGGTCGCACTGGACGTTTGCGGTTTGGGCAGCGTGACGCTCACGCCAGCGTCGGCGCATTGCTTGATTTGCTCGCTGGCGAAATAGCCGCGGTCGGCGATTACATCGAGCGTCTCGACTTCCAGAACCGCCTTCGCGGCTTGGGCCATTGGCGCGAGTTGTGTTCTGTCGTGGCCGAGGTTGGTCACTTCGTGAGCGATGATCAGATGGCGCCTGACGGCCGGGCGGAGTGAGACGGGCGCTCGCGGAGCGTCGCACGACTTCGCTGCGCTCGATCGCCGAAGATCGCACTGCGCTTCACGGGGCCTCGTTTTTGGCTCGCCGCTTCCCATGCGCTTCCCAATCAAGTTTTCTGGGAAGCGCGCCCGTCCAATTATGTGTCTAAGCGATTGATTTTGTTGGCGCGCCATTCAGAATAAAACTGCGAACACCTATCTAATTGAGATATCATAATAATTTCTTTTGACGACCTGGCCGAGATGATCGAAGGCAATCGCTTCGATCGGAGCTCAGTTTAGCCCCCGACCCCCAGATCCCGTTCGGGCGACGGGACGGACGATGCAGGCGCCGGAGATTCACAATATCGACCCCGGGCGAGTCAGAGCCGCCGTTCCTGAGCCCCGCGAATTGTTTCGAATCTCCTGACGACAACAGACAGGCGCGATAAATTCCGCCGCTCACTCTGCTTTGAGGATTGATGAAATTCGACTTGAATGGAGCACAACATTTCCGAGTTCGGCGAAGCTCTCGATGCCAATTGGCGGATCAGCAAGTCCGGTCCACATGGCGGTCCCGCGATGTGGCGCCCAAACCTCGCGGCTCTCGACGATATAAACGCCGTAAACCGTTTTAATGTCGCCTAACTCCTGGCTTTTTAGTTCCTTATCAATCGTATAGGCCGCTAGCGCTGCATTGACCACAATTGACGCCTCGATGAGCGCGGCGCGGTAACCAGCGTAATGCACGACATCTGGCCCAAAGACTTCATTCATTCGTATCGCGGACGCTTGAACCACGACGAGCATCCTGTCCAGGATACTGCGGAGCGAATAATTGGTCGCGAGCTCAAAATATCGTCTCGGATCCAAAAAGATATCAACCGCGGCGGATACTGCGCCACAGCCGCTATGACCGAGCACGGCAATGATCTTTATGCTGCCGCCCAAATGTTCAACAGCATATTTTAAACTGCCAATGACCTCGCTTCCAAGACCATTTCCAGCAACCCGAATGACGAACAGGTCGTTTGGCCCTTCGTTGAAGATCAGCTCAATTGGCACCCGCGCGTCGGAACATCCGAGCACTGCGGCGAAAGGGCTCTGCTTGGGCCTCTCTCCGGCGTCACCCGCCAGCCCGAAATCTCGCGGATCCACCTGTATAACGCGCCTGGCGATAGCTTCGTCGCCCGCCAAACTGTCGAGCAAAGCCGCGAAAGCGCGATTTCCTTCATCCAGACGTTGGCGAGCTGAGCCTGAATCGGTTGGCCGCGGGCGCATTGGTTCAGTTTGCGCGCCGTACCGGTAGATAATCTCTACGGATTCCATGCTCGTCACCGTTATGAGCCGACATCCGCCGGATGCAGGTTGCGACAACGCTCGAGTTTGCCAATTTTCGCGATTTCGGCAAGCTCGCCGTCGCGCCGAGCGAAGCTTTGAACGGCCGCGTCCATCGGAATGGCCTTTTTACCGCGATGGTCAGGCCTTCATCCGTCATCAGGACGCATCAAGTTTCCTGCTGTCCATGCCGCAGATGTAATCACCGCAGCAGCAATTCTCCAATTGCGCGAAGAATCTCCGCTAACAGGTGCTTCGGGATGGCAAGCCCGGCGGCCAGTTCATCCAGCACACATGCCTGAATGCCGAAACGCCCGGAGACAAGGATGTTTGAAGGCGCCAAGCACAAGACCCTGTCGGTGGACTGCCTCGCCATTTCCTGCATCGGCGGCGGCAAGGGCGCGCCGGTCCACGGCTCCTGCTTCGACGACCGCGCCGCGGCGTCGATCGACCTTCAACATGATGCGAAGGACGCCGACGTCAAGATCGCCGACCCGACGCTCGCCTTGTTCGGCGCCAAAGGAATAACGGCAAACCCCTTCGCCATCGCAGCGGAAACGGCGTCCCCGCTGCGATCCTTTATTGAGCGTCTTGAATAGTGACGAAAGACAAGTTGTTACTTGGTCAGCTTCGAAACGATGGCGCGCATGGCCTGCTCCGCTTGATCTCGCCCACCTTTCTCAACCGGGCCGCCATTCCTGCTGGCGAGGCCCGCCACGGCCCTTATGTCCTCAACGGACAGCCGCTCAGTCCTTTGCATCATCAACTCGAGCAAAATCGGAATCTCGCTCGACGGAAGCGAGCCGTCAGGGCTCAGCTTGGCGAGCCAGGCATTGAGCTCGTCTTCCGACAGGGCCTCTTGCAATCGGAATTTCCTCAGCAATGTCCCCGCGTTCATCTTCGGCTCCGATTTTGCCGTGGTTTCACTTCGCCATGCGATATTCTCACCTGAGGACAGCCGCGCCAAGATAGAAATTGGCCTCGGCGCGCCTGCCCGTTCGGTCGGAACGAGCGCTTCGGGGAGACGCGTCGGCCGATTTCTGGACGGCGAATGCCCGAACCGCGCGGCGGCGTGGAGGTCGTCATTGATCAAACCAGCGATATTGCAGCGTCAAACTCGCGGTGTTGAAACGACCATTGTTGCGGGCTGTCAGCCAGCTACCCCATGCCGCCTTGAGCGAAAAGCCATGGCCTAGCGGCGCCGATGCCGTCGCGCCATAGCGCAAGACCGACTGATAATTATCGCCAACTTCGCCATCGACGCTGGTACGGCCGCCCAAATAGTAATTCGCGTCGGCGGAAATCCAGAAATTCGGACCGAAATTATAGCCCGCGTGAGCCTGAAAAGCCCATATCGGCTCCTGTCCGCGCACATGGCCGCCATAGAAATCGGGGTTGTCCGTGAACATCCAGGCGCCGGCGGCGCCTTCGACAAACCAGTTCCCGAT
>NZ_JAYSBG010000402.1:0-3018 GCF_041915505.1 Rhodoblastus sp.
ATCAGGAACAGGGCGTAAAGGAAGAATGGCGCGGCGAACAGACCGAGCGATTCGAGCAGCGATCGCGCCATGTCTAAACCTGTTCCAGAGAGGGGGCCGATGGCGCGCCGCCCGACAAAGCGCGCCCTTGCGCCCATTGTTCCACGCTTACTTGCATTTCAGATCGTAACCGCTTCCGGGCCTGAGGGAAGCCGCGATATGCGCGGCCAGGGCGTCATATTCGGTCTTTTCCTCGACGGGATAGTCGATGTCTAGATCGTTCCAGACCTCGCCCCCGCAGGAGAGGATCGCCTTCCGATAGAAGATGCGGCCGTTTCGGGTTCCGGACAGGACGATCCAATTGTCCCTGGCCGCCCGATAGGTGACGGTTTCGCCCGGCATGGGCGTCGCCTTTTCGTCCAGTTCCGCGTTGCGCGAGTCCGTCGCGAAAATGCCGGAAATGGTCAGGCTCGCTCGTCCGTCGGGAGAAACAAATCGCCGCCCGTCGTTGTTTTCCGGCGCCGGCTCCGTCGTCCAGCCCGCCGGATAATCGGCCGTCGCGCCGAACCTTTCGTTGTGATAGCGCGGCCACTCCTCCGCCTTGGCGCCACTCGCGAGGCCCGCCGCCGTCCGCGCCGTCGCCAGTCGCGCTGCGAAGAACCTCCCTGAGCGCCGCCGCCTCACAAATAGAGCCTCTCATAGAGATTGCGGATCATGCCCGCGGTCGCGCCCCAAATATAACGATTTTCATAGGGCATGGCGTAAAATTGCCGGCGTTTCCCTTGCCATTCCCGGAAATGGCGCTGGTGATTGGCCGCATTCATCAGGAAGGACAAAGGCGTCTCGAACACATCGTCGACCTCCTGACGATTCACGGCGAGGCCAAGCGGCGGCCGCGCCAACCCGACCAGCGGAAAGACCCGGAAGCCGGTGCTGGTCTGGTAGGGATCGAGGCAGCCGAGAATTTCGATCTTGTCGCGCGTGAGGCCGATTTCCTCCTCCGCCTCGCGCAAGGCGGCGTCGAGCGGCGATTCGCCAGGCTCGATCTTGCCGCCGGGAAAGGCGACCTGGCCGGAATGGTCGCGCAGCGACCCGGCCCGCTGGGTCAGCAGCAGAACGGCGTCGTCGTCGCGCAGCACGATCGCCGCGAGCACCGCCGCCGGGCGGGCGGGCGCGGGCAGCAACGCGGCTTCGCCCGGCAGCGGCTCGTTGAGCCTATGGTCGCCATTATGAGGGCGGGCGCGCGGGTCGAAGGCGTCGTCGGGCCAGCCCCGTTTCAGATGGGCGCGGGCGCGGACGAGGAAATCGGACGAATCGAACAGGCCGCTCATGTGAAATCCGCGATCTCGCGCATGGGGGCCATGGCGAAAAAGGCGCCGTTCGAAAACACGCCGAACATGTCTTCGCCCTTCACCGTCCGGCTCTCGCCCCAGGCGACCAGATCATAGAACAAGGCGCGTTTCACCAAGGCCCACAACTCGCCGCGCACAAGGGCGTAAGGCTTGAGGCCGCCGCTGTCGCCCGGCAGGAATTTCAGCGGATTTTTTTCCGAAATCTCGACCCAATCGTCGACATTGGTGCGCAGCCGCAAGCTTTGGGCCGCCCCCTCGCCCTCGCGCAACAATTCGACGCCGAGGAAGGGCGCGTCCTCGACTGCGATGCCGACGCGCTCGACCGGCGTGACCAGCACGAAGCGCTCGGGATCCTTGCGCAAGACGCTGGCGAATAATTGCACCAAGGCCGGGCGGCCGATCGGCGTGCCATTGTAGAACCAGGTTCCATCGCGGGCGATTCGCATGTCGATCTCGCCGCAATAGGGCGGATTCCACAAATGCACGGGCGCCGGCCCGCGCGCCTGCCGGGCGGCGGCGAGGCCGCGCAGCGGATCGGAAGAGGCGGCCGGCTCGGGCGGGGCGGGATCGTTCATCATAGGGCGTCAAAGGCTTTCGGGCCGCCTTGATTTGGCGGCAATTTATGCCGTGAATGGCGGCGCTGTCCCTATTATCTGTTTCTAACCCCGCCGGGGCCAGCCTATATTGGCGTCGCGAGCGTGAAAACCGCCGCGCAACGCCGGCGGCGACGCCGCAAAAGGAGACGTTTGGGCATGAATGCCGACCCCGCCCTCCGGGCCGAGACCCTTCCCCTGACCGACAGCCAGATCGAGGCGAAGGCGCAGGCCGCGCTCGACGCCTTGGCCAAGGCGCGCAAGGCGATCGGGGCTACGATCTTCGGTCAGGAACTGGTGGTCGAGGAAGCCCTGGTGACGCTGCTATCCGGCGGCCATGCTTTGTTCGTCGGCGCGCCGGGTCTTGCCAAGACGCTGCTGGTCGAGACGCTCGGCCGCGTGCTCGGCCTCGACGCCAATCGCGTGCAATTCACGCCTGACCTGATGCCGACCGACATTCTCGGCTCCGAAGTGCTGGAAGAGGGCGCCGACCATCGCCGCGCCTTCCGCTTCATCAAGGGTCCGATCTTCGCGCAATTGCTGATGGCCGACGAGATCAACCGCGCCAGCCCGCGCACGCAATCGGCGCTGCTGCAGGCGATGCAGGAATATCACGTCACGATAGCGGGCGAGCGCTACGACCTGCCGAAACCCTTCCATGTGCTGGCGACGCAGAATCCGCTGGAGCAGGAGGGCACCTATCCGCTGCCGGAAGCCCAGCTCGACCGCTTCCTGATGCAGATCGACGTGCCCTATCCGCAGCGCGACGCCGAAAAACGCATTCTGATCGAGACCACAGGGCGGGTGCGGCCGGCGCCGGAACAAGTGATCGACGCCGCAGGCCTGATGGAAATTCAGGCGCTCGTGCGGCTGATGCCGGTCGGCGCGGCCATTGTCGATTGCATTCTCGACCTCGTCCGCGCCGCACGTCCCGGCGAGGGCGATCCGGAACTGACCCGGCATATCGCCTGGGGGCCGGGGCCGCGCGCCGCGCAATCGCTGATGCTGGCTTGTCGCGCCCGCGCGCTGGCGCAGGGGCGGCTCGCGCCGGGCAAGGCGGATGTGCTGGCGCTGGCGGCGCCCGTGCTCAAGCA
>NZ_JAYSBG010000403.1:0-3006 GCF_041915505.1 Rhodoblastus sp.
CGACCTCGCCCACAACAGGGCGCGCCTTTGCCTTGCCGCGCGTCAAGCGGAGGATCGGCTTCTCGATCATGAGATGGACGACGACGCCCGCCGCCACCGAGACCGACAGCGCGCCGCCGAACAGGATGGCCGGCGGAAGATGGCCGTGGCCAAGCTTCGCATTGATCATCGCAATGGCCGAAATCGCCATCGAATGAACCAGATAGATCGAATAGGAGGCGTCGCCCAGCAACAGGCTCCATTTCGGGAAACGCCAGCCGTAGCGGCGCTCGCAGAGAACGGCCCCGACGATGATGGCGGCGAATCCGATCGCGAACTGGGTCAGCAGCGGCGGCATCCGCATCGCCAATTCCTGCCCCGGCGCGCCGATCAGCGTATAGCCCAGCAAAGCCACGCCGAGCGCGAGGACGAACGGCCCCAGGGCGTTGGTGACGCGGGTCGCGACCCAGCAGGCGGCCATGCCAAACAGGAAATAAATGTTCCAGATGCTCAGCAGGCCCCAATCCGGACCGAGTTCCGCGAAATCCGGGAAGGGCTCGACCGTGTTGCGCAGAAGAATGGCGAGCGCCCATAGCGCCATGATGACGACGCCGGCGCGCCGCCACAGAATGAGGGCGGCGAAGACGATATAGAATTTCATTTCCAGCAGGAGCGTCCAGGCGACCTTGAGCGGCAGCGGCGGCGCGTCCATGATCTGGAACAGCGAATAGGCCGAAAACAGCGCACGCGGGCTCAGATCGACGCCATGCGAGCCGATTCCGCGCATCGCCATCACGACGAACAGGGTCAGGAAGATCCAATAGATCGGATAGACGCGCGCGACGCGCCGCCAGAAATAACGTCCGATCGAGGCCTTATTGCCGATATCGCCGGAATGGGCGAATAAAATGATGAAGCCGCTCAGGACGAAAAAGAAATTGACGCCGATCCAGCCTAGATTTGCGACGCTTCCGAATATTTCGTAACCGCCATATTCTTTCATCGATAAGATGACATGCGTGTGATAGAAGGCGACTGCGAGCGCCGCAATGCCTCGCATGACCTGAATGCCTGAAAGATTGCCCCGCCCGACCGGTTTTTCATTCTTTTTCGGCGCCGGATTGAAATTGATGCGTCCGAAATCGATGAGTGGCGCTTGTCTGCCGCCTGGAAACGCAGCAACTCCGGCCGCATGGAAACGTGACAACATTCTGGCCTCCTTGCATCGGTGGAAGCCACGAAAAACCACAATCCGTTATCAACAGTTTTCGCAAGCTCACCCAAGATCAAGCTAAACTAAAATTTTCGTTAAAAAAAGCGCACATTCACGCCATAGTTTCCGCACATTTCGGGCAAGTCATTCGCCAAGACTTTGATACCGTCCCATTCGCCATCGCCCGCATCACCGGAACTGGCGGGGAGTCTGACCGAGCTTGGCCTTATCGATGAATATCGACTCTACCTCCGCCCCATCGTCCTTGGCGGCGGCAAGCCATTCTTCACCGGTCCCCACGCGCCGCTCCGCCTCGTGGCAAGCGATCAGTTGGGCGAGAACACGATCAGATTGACCTATGTTCGCGCCGAGTCTTGGTGAAGAAGCCCCGACGACGCTTGGCCGGCTGCCCCGAAATCGGAGGGGAGTGGAAAACGAAGCGAAGGAACAGAGCCGTCAAATCGACGACAGTTCCACATAGTCGATCTTTGTCGCCGGCGGGATCCGCCTCTGGAACAGACCCGCGACCAGGCCGTAGCCGTAAACGTTCCACATCGCGAAGGAATAGAGCCCGGTGGTCAGGGATTTGCGGCGGACGGCCAGAAAGGCGAGTGGAATCAGCACCAGAGCGAGACTGACCGGCCAGGCCTTGAAGGCGAAATACAGCACCAGCAACCACCAGACGATCACGACGGCGGCATTCCGGACATGGCCGAGCTGTCGAACGACGATCGGAAATTGCGGCCGGCCGATGGCGGCGCGCACCACCTCGCCCGCCGCGCTGGCATAGCCCGTGCGCAGCCATTTCGCCAGCAGGCCGAATCCCGCGCCCGTATGGCCGTAATGCTCGACCGCCGGCGCCTCGATCCGCGCCAGCTTCCAGCCCGCCGCTTGCAGCCTTGCGCCCAGTTCGAATTCCTCGAAGGCGTGAAGGTTGCGGTCCGCGAAATAGCCGACCGTTTTCAAGGCGTCCGCGCGGTAGAGGCCGCCGCAATCGAGCCGGTCGACCACGCCGACGCGCAGGCCGGGATCGGTTTCGTTTGATTCGGCCCGAATGCGATATTCCACATTCTCCGTGTTCATCTGCCGCACGCGCCCGCCCACGCCGGCGACGTCGGGATGATTCCGCAAATATTCTATGCCGGTCGCCAGAAAGTCCGGCGACAGGACCATGTCGCCGTCGAGCATGTAATAGAAGGCGCCGCTCGCATTCTGAAACGCCAGTTGCGCGCCCGCGCCACAGGAGCGTTGCGAGGGATCGGCGAGCTGGAAGATCCGTACCGGGAATTTCTTGGCGATCTCGATCGTCCGGTCGGTCGATCCGCAATCGCCGAGGATGACCTCGCCCCGATAGGGCGCCACGGCGGCTACGGCGCTGGCGAGGCAGGCCTCGATGTGACGTTCTTCGTTCAGCGCCTTGACGCCCACAGTGACGATCATCGGATTTCCGTCGCTCCCCAACGCCTCGGATAACACCGCCCCGCCGCCTTACGCGCAGGACGCCTGCGCCGTTTGTGGATCAAGCGCCTTGGCGCCGCAAGCCCTGAACCACGCCCGCGCCTGACGATGAATCCACAGGGCGTAGACGCCCTCGCCGATCAAAATGCCGATCAGCGAAATCAAGGCGCCGTAGTTGAACAGCAGGATGGCGACGGTCGCGATGGAGGCGCCCGAGGAATAGACGCTGGCCATGGCCAGCGGCCGAAACACCCCCGCCGCCTGCAACAAAGCGCTTTCGGGCGTCCGCATCAGGCGGACGAAGGCAATCGCCAGCCAGATCGCCGCGCCGATCGACAGCTCCTCCGTCGAATAGC
>NZ_JAYSBG010000404.1:0-2989 GCF_041915505.1 Rhodoblastus sp.
AACAGCCCGCTCTTTTGCGCCTCGGTCTGAAGCTGGTCGAGCACGCCGGCGAGGGTACGATAATCGCCCGCCGTGCGGATGACGAATTGCACGGGCGGTCCGCCGGTCGAGCCGGGCAGCGACGGCAAAGCGAAAGCGAATACCTGCGCGCCGGTCTGGTTGGCCATCAGCGGTTGCAGGCTTTGCAGGATCTCGCTCTGGCTGCGCTTGCGCTCGCTCCACGGCTTCAGCAGCATGCCGGCGATGCCGGTATTGACGCCCTGCGAGCCGTTGATGACGAAGACATGGTCCTTTTCCGGCACCTCGTCGAAGGCGTCCTTCTGCAGGCGGGCGGTGACCGTTTCGAGATAATCGAGATTGGCATATTGCGGCGTCTTGACCATGGAGAGCAGGAAGCCCTGATCCTCTTCCGGCGCCAGCTCGCGCGGGGTTGAAATATAAAGCACGCCGGTCAGCGCCAGCACGCCGACCAGAATGAGAATGGTCAAAGCGCGGAAATTCAGCGTGCGATGAAGCAGGCGCTCATAGCGCTGGCGCAGCCCCTCGAACAGGTCGTCGAGAAATTCGACCAGGCTGCGCCGCCCCGTGCGGACGGCGCCGGGCAGATGCCGTTCATGCGGACGCAGCAGCTTCGAGCACATCATCGGCGACAGGGTCAGCGCGATGAAGCCCGAGACCACGACCGAGCCCGCCAGAGTGAACGCGAATTCCTTGAACAGGGCGCCGGACAGGCCGGCGACGAAACCGATCGGCGCATAGACCGCCGCAAGCGTGATGGTCATGCCGACGACCGGCCCGGCGATCTCGCGCGCGCCGAGCATGGCGGCTTCTTTCGGCGGATGGCCTTCCTCGATATGGCGATAGATGTTCTCGACCACGACAATGGCGTCGTCCACCACCAGGCCGATGGCGAGCACGAAGGCCAGCAGCGTCAGCAGATTGATCGAATAGCCGAGCAGCAGCATGAAGACCATGACGCCGACCATCGACAGCGGAATGGTCACGATCGGAATCAGGGTCGCGCGCAGGTCGCCCAGGAACAGGAAGATCACGATGATGACGATGGCCGCCGCTTCGAGCAGGGTCTTGGCCACTTCGTCGATCGAGGCGCGGATGAAATCGGTCGCGTCATAGGCGATGGCGCCGGTCATGCCCGCCGGCAGCGCCGCCTGGATCGCGGGAAAGGCCGCGCGCACATCATCGATCACGGTCAACGGATTGGCGGTCGGCGTCGCGTAAATGCCGATGAACACCGCCTTCAGCCCATCGAATACGGCGGAGGAATCGACGCTTTCCGGCCCCAGCTCCAGATGGGCCACCTCGCCGAGCTTCACCAGAGCGTCGCCCTTGTTGAAGACGACGAGCTGGGCGAAGGCCTGCGCCGTCTCCAGCGAGGTCAGCGCATTGATGCTGGTCTGGGTGAAATCGCTCTTCACCTGACCGGCGGCGGAGGTGAAATTATTGGCGATCAGCGCATTGCGGATATCGGCGGCGGTGACGCCGCGCGCGGCCATCTTGTCCGGATCGAGCCAGACGCGCATGGCGAAATTCTGCCCGCCGATGATCTGGGCGCTGGCCACGCCATCGATGGTCTGCAAACGCGGCTGGATGACGCGGGTGATGTAATCCGTGATCTGCGGGGCCGTCAGCGTGTCCGAATTGAAGGACATATAGAGCAGCGCGGTGCCCTGCCCGGTCTGTTTCACCACCACCGGATCGTTGGATTCCTTCGGCAGGATATATTTGACCTGCGCGACCTTGGCGAGCACGTCGGTCATGGCGCGGTCGGCATTGGCGTTCAGGCGCAGGTTGAGCGTGACGGTCGAGACGTTCTGCTGCGAATTGGACACCAAAGTGTCCACGCCCTCGGCGCTCGCCACCGCCTGTTCGATCGGCGTGGTGATGAAGCCCTTGATCAGATCGGCATTGGCGCCCGGATAGGTCGTGGTGATGGTGATCGTCGCCGAGGACAAGGTCGGATATTGCCGGATCTGCAGCTTGAAGCCGGCCTGGGCGCCGACCAGGAACAGCAGCAGGCTGACCACGATCGACAGCACCGGCCGGCGGATGAACAGATCGGTAAAGGCGCCCATGGCTTTTCCGCTTTCCTCAGCTCAAAATTCTTTTAACGCAATGGCTTGCCGCTCATTCGCGCGGCCGCACCGGCTGGGCCTTCATCGATTTGTCGGGGTCGATCTTGACCGGCGCATTGGGCTGCAGCTTGATCTGCCCTTCCGCCACCACCTTTTCGCCCGGCGCGACGCCGTCGAGCAGCACGACGCGGTCGTCGCGCGTGTCGCCGATCTTCACGGAGCGGCGCACGACATGGAGCGGGCCGTCGAAGCCCTTGGCCGGATCGTCCGCGACGACCACATAGACGGAATCGCCATAAAGCGAATAGGTGACCGCGGTGCGCGGCGCGGTGACGGCCTTGGCCGGCTCGCCGGCGGCGAAGGCGACATGGCCGAACATGCCGGGCAGGATCTTCTTGTCGGGATTGGCGAATTCGGCGCGCACCAGGATCGAGCGCGTATTGGCGTCAATGCGCGCATCGACATTGCTGATCTTGCCCTGGAAAGTCTTGCCCGCGAGCGCGTCGATATCGGCGACGACCGCCTGCCCGACGGCGAGATGGGCGTAATTCTGCTCCGGCACCTGGAAATCGAGATAGATCGGATCGAGCTGCTGCAGCGACACCATCGCGGCGCCCGCGGCGACATATTGGCCGAGGTCGATCTTGCGGATGCCGACCCGCCCCGCAAAGGGCGCCGTAACGGTCTTCTGGCCGATCAGGGCGCGGGTCTTGTCCTCGGCGCCGGCGGCCTGATCGCGCAAGGCCTGGGCGAGATCGTAGTTGGCCCGCGCCGCAACGCCGCTCGCCTCCAGCGCCTTCTGCCGGTCGAAGGCCTTATCGGCGTTCTTCATCTGCGCCATATTCGTGCGCAGATCGGCCTGCTCGGTCGAATCGTCGAGCTTGACCAGCAGCGCG
>NZ_JAYSBG010000405.1:0-2935 GCF_041915505.1 Rhodoblastus sp.
CGCTTCCAACATCCCGCATCAGAGATAGTGTCCATTATCCACAAGTGGACACGATCACCGCGCCACTCCGATCACCTATCCGCGCTCCGCGCAGTCAATGCCAGACGGCCCTCGCCGGAGGGATACGATCAAGGAGCGAAGATGAGACAAAAATCCGGACCGGCGAAGGCGCCGGCAGAAGCTGTTTTGAAGGTGACGTTGCCCCCAACTTTTATCCAGCTCTGAGTTCGCTCTGACGGTTGGTGAGCCTGCCCCCGACGTTGGACCGGCTTGCTGGCCGATTCCAGGGGATGTTCGGGTCACCGCGGGCTGCTGTCCGGTGGCCGAATGAGGAGCGATATCGGCGGCTTGTTGCCGATGGCGCTATGCGATCGTAGCTCGTTATAGTCTCTACGCCAAGCCTCCACTTTTTCGCGCGCGTCGGCAAGGCTCATGAACCAATGCGCGTTCAAACGTAAGCGTCGTAAGCGTCCGGTCAGGCAGTCTTTGGCTGGAAGGCGCCAGCCCGCGGCAGGAGATCGGCGATCTTCTTGGCCGGGTGATCGGCGATGCAAGCGAGAACCGTTCTCAGATATGCTTCGGGGTCGAGGCCATTGAGTTTTGCGGTCTCGATCAGCGACAGTATGTCAGCAGCGCGTTCGCCGCCCCTGTCTGAACCGGCGAAGAGCCAGTTCTTGCGCCCAAGCGGGATTGGGCGGATTGCGCGCTCGGCTGTGTTGTTGTCGATCTCGATCGTGCCGTCGTCGATGAACCGACCGAGGGCCGTCCACCGCGTCAGCGCATAACGGATGACCTCTGCCGTCTTGGATTTTTGCGGCAGTTGGGCAAGCGTGGCCTCAAACCGGCCGTGCAGGGCCTTGAAGCGCGGCGCCGTTTGCTTCTGACGTAATTCTCGTCGTCGCTCGGGCGGCGCGCCGCGGATCAGCGCCTCAATGTCGTAAAGTTCGCCAATGCGCTTGATCGCCTCTTCCGAGATCGGAGCCGGGCCTGACACCGTCAGGTCAAAGAACTTGCGGCGGACATGCGCCATGCAGGCCGCTTCGAGGATGGGGGGCGCCTCGCCAGGCTTTTTGGGTTCATAGAGATGGCGGAAGCCGGCATAGCCATCGGCATGGAGCACGCCGCGGAAGTTTTCGAGATGCGTTCTCGGATGTTCGCCCTTGCGGTCGGGGCTGTAAAAATAGGCGGCCGCCGGCGCCGTCTGATCCTTCCAGGGACGACCGTCGCGAACATAAACCCACAGCCGGCCTTCCTTGGTCCGTCCCCGTCCGGGATCAAGCACGGGGACCGGAGTGTCATCGCCGTGAAGCCGATCGCCTGCGAACACATGCGCGCGCAAGGCGTCGACCAGCGGCGCCAGCAGCGCGCTCACCTGGCCGATGCGCGAGCAGGCCGGCGCCCGGCTTGCCGCGTTCGATCGGCGGCGAAGGCATGGTCGCCTTGATCTCCGTGTCGCAGCCCTTGCACACCATCTTGCGGCGGACATGGCGCACGACGCGAAAGGAGGCCGGAATATAATCCAGCACTTCGCTGACGACGGAGCCGGCCTCCAAAAAGTCACGACCGCCGCAGGTCGGACAGGCGCAATCGCCAACCTCGTGGACCTCCTCGAAACGGGGCAGATGATCCGGCAAAGGCTGGCGCGACGGTTTGGTCTTTTCGGCTTCGGCCTTGCCAACAGGCGGCGGCGCGGTTTCGCCGGCGGAGGCCTCGATGTCCTCAAGCGCCAGCTCCAGCTGCGCGATCTCCCGTTCGACCTTTTCGGAAGAGGCGCCATAGCGGGCGCGGCGCAACAACGCCAATTGCGCCTTCAGTTTTTCAATCAGCGTGTCGCGCGTGTGAAGCCGACGGTTCGCCTTGGCCAGTTCCGTCGCCTGCGCCGCGATGATCGCGCGCAAGGATTCGACATCTTCCGGCAGATCGGCGACGGCCTGGCTCATGGCCAGAATCTAGCTGATTTGCCGTGACCGCGACAGCCTTATCCCGCTGTGACGCCTGATTTTCAGGCCATTCGAGAGGGCGGCGACGACCAGGACGGACGCCGCCAATCCATGCCTTCCCACAGCATCGCCAATTGCGCCGCCGTCAAACGCGCCGTGCCATCGGCGGCCGAAGGCCAGGGAAAGCGGCCGCGCTCCAAAACCTTGTAGAACAGGCAGAAGCCTTGCCCGTCCCAATACAGAAGCTTGATCCGGTCGCCGCGCCGGCCACGAAAGGCGAAAACCGCGCCCGAGGCCGGGTTCTGGCGCAGGCTCGCCTGAGCCAACGCCGCCAATCCGTCGATGCCCTTGCGCATGTCGACGACGCCGCAGGCGAGATAAACGCGAACGCTGGACCCGGGGCCGATCATGCGTCTTCCACCGATCGGATCAACGCCTTCAGCTCCGCGGCGTCGAACCCTGTCTCGACGATGAGGACGCGGCCGTTCAGACAACGGATTTCTACCCGGCTGACGCGAGCGACACCCACTGGCTCAACGGAGCGCGCCTCCGGCTCGACAAGTGTGACCGGCACAAGCGACGGCGTCGGTTTGGCCAGCGCCTTGCGGCGGAAATGCCGCTGCCAAACGTAGACCTGCTGTGGCGAAACATCATGGCGCCGCGCCACCGCAACAACGCCGAGGCCAGACGACGCGATCTCATCCAATATCGCGAGCTTTTGCGCGTCCGACCAAAACCGCCGGCGCTCGCGCCCCGAAAAAATCTCAACACGCGCCATCAATCGCTCGTCACGTCGCTAAGCACGAAATTAGCGACGTAACTTCAGCCAATCGCCAGGAAATCCAAAGGATGCGTCACCGGACGCTTACGTTCAAACACTCCGCCCGGAACTTGCCGTTGAACGACTCGATGAAGGCGTTGTCAGTCGGCTTGCCTGGCCGCGAGAAGTCGAGGACGACACCGCGCTGATAGGCCCAGAGATCGAGATCACGCGA
>NZ_JAYSBG010000406.1:0-2926 GCF_041915505.1 Rhodoblastus sp.
GCAGGCCGAATCGGCGGACCAGCAGCGCCGAACGCTGGCCGAACCAATGGCCGCCGGCGCTCTGCGTGAAATCCAGCAGGCGACGCAGCGAGCCATGCGGCTGGTAGCGCCCGAACGGGGACAAATCGTTGGCGGGGATCGCGCGCATGAATGGGTTCATACCAGCCCCGTTGCGCCGGGCCAAGCTTTTCGCGTCCTTGGCCGCTCGGCGACGTGCTTTGGGCTAAGTCCCGAACGAACGGGAGCACGACGCCGCGGACGCCCCCGTCATCGCTAGTCTGCCGATTCGCGTCACGGCCATTTCTTCGCGCTTCTGCCGGAACGTGACGCGAAAACGCGAACCCCAAGGACACCGTCATCAACTCAGATGACGACGGCGTGGGATGGCGGACATTTTCAGACTGCCGACATTTTAGGGCTCCCGACTTGCGCCGCGCTGGGTTTGGGCTAAATCTGGAGCCAACGGGCTCGCGAGGCCCCGAACGCTCGCGCTCCATCGAACCCACGGAATCGCTGTCCTGATGACCTTTATCGAAGCCGAAGCCGCGCCGAGCCGCAAGACCGGCCATATCCGAATCCATGGCCCGGAAGCCTTCGAAGGCATGCGCAAGGCGGGAAAGCTGGCGGCGGAAGCGCTCGATCTGATGGTGGAGGCCGCCCAGCCGGGCGTGACCACCGAGGCGCTCGACAAACTGGCCTATGACTTCGGCATGGACAATGGCGCCTATCCGGCCCCGCTCGATTATCGCGGCTATCGCAAGTCGATCTGCACCTCGATCAACCATGTCGTCTGCCACGGCATTCCCGATTCCAAGCCTTTGCGTGACGGCGACATCGCCAATATCGACGTCACCTATATTCTCGACGGCTGGCACGGCGATTCCAGCCGCATGTATTATATCGGCGAGGTTCCGCGCCGGGCGCAGCGCCTGTGCGAAGTGACCTATGAAGCCCTGTTGCGCGGCATAGCCGTGGTCAAGCCGGGCGCCACCACCGGCGATATCGGCTACGCCATCCAGACCTATGCCGAATCCGAGCGCTGCTCGGTGGTGCGCGAATTCTGCGGCCACGGCCTCGGTCGGCTGTTCCACGACGAGCCCAATATCCTGCATTACGGCCAGCGCGGCCAGGGCGTGACGCTGCGCGAGGGCATGTTCTTCACCATCGAGCCGATGATCAATCTCGGCAAGCCGCAAGTGAAGATCCTGGCGGACGGCTGGACCGCCGTGACCCGCGACCGCTCGCTCTCGGCGCAATTCGAACACGCAGTCGGCGTGACCGCCGAGGGCTGCGAGATCTTCACGCTGTCGCCGCGCGGCCTGAGCTGCCCGCCCTATTCCGCCGCCTGACCCGACGCCAAGCCCCTTCCGGAGAGCCCGGTGGACCAGCAGCCGACGCCAGCTTCGCCCAGCGCGGAATCGCTCAACGCCGGCCATCGCGAAAGGCTGCGCGCGCGCTTCCTGAAGGGCGGCGCCGACGGGCTGCACGATTACGAATTGCTGGAACTATTGCTGTTCCGCGCCATTCCGCGCCGGGACGTCAAGCCTATCGCCAAGATCCTGCTGCAGCGCTTCGGCTCCTTCGCCGAAGTGATCGCGGCGCCGCCGGCGCGGCTGAAGGAAGTGGATTTCGTCGGCGATTCCGTCGTCACCGAATTCAAGATCGTCGAGGCGGCGGCGCTGCTGCTCGCCCGGCAATCCAT
Organism: Rhodoblastus sp.; assembly: GCF_041915505.1. GTDB lineage: Bacteria > Pseudomonadota > Alphaproteobacteria > Rhizobiales > Beijerinckiaceae > Rhodoblastus. Next base: position 1,703 of record NZ_JAYSBG010000406.1, read on the forward strand.
GAAGAAGCGGCTTGAGCTCGGCTCCTTCGCGCAGGTGGTCGATTATTGCCGGGGCGCGATGGCCTTTCGCGAGACCGAGGAATTCCGCATCCTGTTCCTCGACAAGAAAAACGGCCTGATCGCCGACGAGGTGCAGGGGCGCGGCACGGTGGACCATACGCCGGTCTATCCGCGCGAGGTGATCCGGCGGGCGCTGGAACTGAACGCCAGCGCGTTGATTCTGGTCCATAATCACCCGTCCGGCGATCCGACGCCCTCGACCGCCGACGTGACCATGACCGAAACCATCGCCGATCTCGCCCGCCCGCTCGGCGTCAAGCTGCACGATCATCTGATCGTCGGGCGCAACGGCCACGCCTCCATGCGGGCTATGAAACTGATCTGAGCAACTGATCTGAGGATTTCGCGATGGCAAAGGTGAAAATCGGCGCCCTGTCGCTCAATGTCGCGACCGAGGGCGACAGCAAGGCTCCGGCGCTGGTGCTCGCCCATCCGCTCGGGGCCGATCTGACCGTGTGGGATGAACTCGCGCCGGCGCTGGCGCGAAAATTCTTCGTCGTGCGTTTCGACGCGCGCGGCCATGGCGGCTCCGACGTTCCGCCCGGCCCTTACAGCCTCGGCGATTTCGGCGCCGATGTCCTCGCCTTGCTGGACGCTTTGGCGATCGGGCGAGCGCATTTTCTGGGCCTTTCGATGAGCGGCGCGGTCGGCCAGTGGCTAGCGATTCATGCGTCCGAACGGCTGGACAGGCTCGTGCTCGCCAATACCGCGCTGCACTTTCCCACGCCTGACTCCTGGAACGCCCGCATCCGCACCGCGCGCCGGAGCGATATGACGGGGCTCGCCGCCGCCGTGATCGAGCGCTGGCTGACGGCCGGCTTCCGCACCGCTCATCCGGAAAAAACCGAGCAGATCCAGAGTGTTCTCGGTAAAACCTCGGCCGAGGGCTATGCCGCGAGCTGCGCCGCCTTGCGCGATCTCGACCTGCGCGACGCCATCCGCGCCGCGTCGCCGCTGCCCGCTCTGGTCTTGACCGGTGACGTGGATCCATCGACGCCGCCGGCGCTCGGCGAAGCCCTCGCGCGCGCCCTGCCCGGCGCGCGGCTCGCGCGCCTGCCGGGCGCGCATCTCGCCTGCGTCGAATCGAGAGAGGCTTTTCTCGCCGCGGTATCCGAATTCCTCGGCTAAGCCATCAACGTGTTGATGAAATCGCGCGCCTCGGCC
>NZ_JAYSBG010000407.1:0-2922 GCF_041915505.1 Rhodoblastus sp.
GCGCGTCTTTCGACGGCTGGCGCGGCTCCGGCGCGAGCCCCGCGACAAGCGGACCGTTGCGCAGACGATCGAGATGAATCACGCCGAAGCCGCGCCAGCCGTCGAAAGACGCGGCCGAATCGAACACCGGCAGGCCGCCAAGCGTCACCGGCGCGGCGGCGGCGGCCGATTCGATCGGCCAGTCGACGTCGATGCGGCTGAAGGTGGCGCGGGCGCGCAAGGCCGTCGCCAGTTCGCCGCGCGGATCGAGGCCGAGCGTCGCCGCCGCCTCGACCAGATCGCGCCCGACCAGATCGGCGCAGCCGGGCCCGACGATCTCGGCCAGCGGCGGCGTCAGTTCGACGACGACATTGCGCGAATCGGCGCGCCACAGGAAGCGGGCCGGCGCGAGGCCCGGAAAGCGCCCTCCCAGCCGCGCCTTGAGTTCGGCGAGATTCGCGTCGCCGGCGGCGCTGACGACCTCGGGCGCGGGTTCGGAGGCGGGAGGAACGGCGACCGCGGGCGCGGGCGCGGGACGCCTACTTCCCGTCCGCAGGCCGAGCGTCGCCAGAATGAACAGCGGGGCCGCCCCCGCGGTGCGCCGGCACAGCAAGGTCGTCGAGCCCCGCCCCGCCGCGCCGCCAAGACGCAGCCGTTCGAGTCGCGCCGGCGCGCCGGGCGCCACATTCCGCGCCAACTCCAGCAGTCGGCCCGCGCTAGGCCCATCCGATTCGAACAGGCGCGCCGTCAGCGCCGAGAGATCCGCCGCGCCGAACAAGGCCAGAGCCTCGTTATTGGCGTAGGCCGCGCGGAGCGGGTCGCCCTCGGCCACGACAATGGCCGCGCCGGCGCGCGCCAACGAGGCCGTCGCCGGCTCAGCCAGAGCCGCCGCAATATCCGCGCGTCGCCTGTTCGCGTTCTCGTCAGCCATCCGACAATGGGCTCCCTCGGGGCTCCTTCACCGGCCGCCGCGGGCGCTCCCGATGTTCTGGAGCCGGGGCCGGAATCGTCGCTTACCTTAACGAAAAGCTAATGACCTGCGCCATCCCGAATCTACAATTGATCCATTTCATTCCCAGAGACATGAACTTATGATTAACCGTCCTCCGCGAGGCAGGATAAAATTTGCTGCACTGCACAAAATACGTTGCGGCGCAACAAATTTGCCTATATAACATGCATCGCAATACCGGTTTGGCGCGGGCGCGGGAGATTGGAAAGCCCCGCCGTTTCACCTTAAGGGACGTTCCATGAGCAACCTCAACCTCGAGATTCCCACTGAAGTTCGTGAATTCGCCGAAAAGACCGTCGATCAGGCGCGCAAGGCCTTTGACAGCTTCGTCGTCGCCGCCCAGAAGGCGACCGCGCAGTCGGAAGCCGCCGCGGAATCCCTGACCGCCAACGCCAGGGAAGTGAGCTCCAAGGCGATCGGCTTCGCCGAAGCCAATGTCAAGGCTGCCTTCGACCTCGCCGACAAGCTGGTCAAGGCCAAGGATCCGAAGGAAATCCTCGCGATCCAGTCGGAATATCTGAAGAGCCAGGTCGCCTCCGTCCAGGAGCAGGCCAAGGTTCTCGGCGACGCCGTGAAGAAGGCCGTCGCTTCCACGACGGAATCGAAGTAATGGCCGCCGGTCCGCGCAAAACCAAGACCGCCTCGCCCGCGGGCGAGGCGCCGGCCGTCGAAACGATTGTCGAGACCGCGCCGGTCGAAGCCGTCGCCGAGGTCAAGAAGGTCCAGGCCGCAGCCCAGAAGGCCGCCGCCGAAACCGTCCAGTCGCTCGAAACCTCCTTCGCCGCCGCCAGCAAGAGCCTGCAGGCTTTTTCCGCCAAGGCGATCCAGGCCTATCAGGCCAATACGGCCGCTTCGGTCGAATATGTGCAGGCGCTCGCCAGCGTCCGCAGCGTGAGCGAGGCGATCGCCTTGCAGAGCGAACATATTCGCAAGCAATATGAAGCCCTGACGTCGCAGGCCAAGGAGTTGACCGCTCTGGCGCAGCAGGTCGCCGCCGATGCGGCCGGCCCGCTCAAGGAGCAGCTGGACAAGACCTTCAAGACCAAGTGAGGTCGTCCAGGCGAGGCTCTCCGGCGAAGCCCTGCGCTTCGCCGGGCGCCGCGCGCTCGCGGGCCAGTCACGGTTCGGAAAATTGGGCGCGCGATGCTCTTGCAATCGCGCGCTCGCCGCTTTAGGTTCCGCCGACAAATCGGCCGCCATAGCTCAGTTGGTTAGAGCGCTAGATTGTGGATCTAGAGGTCCCCCGTTCGAGCCGGGGTGGCGGTACCATCTTCAGAACATAAATCTCCTGCCGGGCCGTTCCGCGCGAAAAGATTTGCGCCTGCGCGAAAAGGTCTGGCGCTTGCGTGAAAAAGCTTGGCGCTTGGGGATTCCTTGGCTATGCCGCTGGAAGAGATCCTTGGCGCCGCCCCATATGGCCGTCCTCCATGTGAGCTTCCATGTGTGAGCTTCTTGGCATGAGCGCGAATGTCCCGACCGACATTCGCTTTTCCTTCGCCGGCCTCGCGCGGCGCGGCGGCGGCGCCGGCCCGCATCGCGACGGCTGGGGCATCGCCTTTTACGAAGGACGCGCGGCGCGCGCCTTCCATGATCCCGAGCCCGCCGCCAGTTCCGACATCGCCCGCTTCGTCGGCTCGCATCCGATCAAGAGCCGCACGGTCATCGCCCATATCCGGCAGGCCAATCGCGGCCGCGTCACGCTCGCCAACACCCATCCCTTCTCGCGCGAATTGTGGGGCCGTGTCTGGACCTTCGCCCATAACGGCCAATTGCGCGGCGTGAAAGCGCTGCCGCTCGATTTCTACGCGCCGGTCGGGACCACCGACAGCGAACACGCCTTCTGCTGGATGCTCGACCAGTTGCGCGCGCGTTTCGAAACGCTGCCGGCGGCCGCCCAGCTCGACCGCGAAATCCTCCAGCTCAGCACAAGG
>NZ_JAYSBG010000408.1:0-2916 GCF_041915505.1 Rhodoblastus sp.
ATTTCCTTTTCCTTCTCGGTGAGGGAAATGGCGTGGGTCGCCTTGCTCAACACCGTGACCTCGACCAGGCAGGAGCCGCATTCGCCGTCCTGGCAGTCGAAGGGAATCGGAATTTTGGCGTCCTTGGCGAGGGCCAGCAAAGTGCCGCGGTCGCCCGCGATGGCGTAGACAGTCACGTCGCGGGACAGCGACGGAGACGAAAAGGTCACATTGGCCATGGAATCCTCCAAATCTTTCTGCTTGCGAAGCCGCGCTTCCTCCGCGCGAGCGGCAGCAAGACCCATGCCCACGATAAATTTCATGATTTCAATGGGTTGATCGCGCGACACAGCCTGTCGCCCGCCGGACAAATTGTTTCGCCCCGCGCAACCGCGAAACGAAGGCGACAGCCTGCGTCGGTTCAGCGACGGCTTTGTCGAAGGCGGCAAAGGCGCGACGCCTCGCGGGAGGTTTCGCGACGGAATAGGTCTTCGCGGCAGAAACCACAGAATTGCGAATGAATTTCGAGGCCTTTTTTAACAAGATGCGCCTAAGTTCAAGGTCATGAAACAGATTTGTTTGACCCTTCTCTTTTCACTGAATCTATTAACCTTGCCGGCCGCAGCCAATGCGGCCGACGAAAAGGCGGCGCCGCCAAACCCTTTCCAGGAGGCGCTGACCATTGGCGCCTTCGGACGCCCCATCGTCGCGGAGGGCGAGGACTTGTCCAGCCCCTTCGCCAACGCCCATGCCATCGAGCAAGACTCCTACAAGGTTCAATATAATGGGCAATATGGCCTCGCCGCCGCCTATGCGACGCGCGCGCCGAACGCCTCCGACGGCTCGAACAGAAGCCGGCCCGTCGCCATCTGGAATGACGGGACCGAGGGACCGGAGCCGGTCGACCGCCGCGTTCCCAATCCCTTAGACGCGCAGGGAAAGCCGTTGTGGCTTGACGGCTATCAAGGGCGGCAGGCGCTCAACTATCTGGTGACGGAATTGTTCGGCCAGGCCAAGACGGCCGAACTCGATCGCCTGTTCAACGACTGGAGCGATTCGGGCATACGCATGGCCGATGGACGTTGGCGCCTGGTGAGCTACCAAGCCGGGCTCACAAATCTGTTCGCTCCCGGGGCCAATTGGGAGCTGACCTATAAAGTCATCGCCGACTGGCGCAAGAATGCGCCGCAATCCCGCGCCGCGGCCATCGCCGAAGCAATCTATTGGCTGCAATATGGCTGGATGGCGCGCGGTAACGGCTACGCCAATTCCGTCACTGACGACGGCTGGCGGCTTTTTCGGGAGCGGTTGGAAAAAGGCAAAGCCGTCCTGCTCGACGCCAAATCCTATGCGGCCAGCAGCCCGCTGTGGGGCCGCGTCATGATTCAGATCGGAACGGGATTGGGCTGGCCGCACGAAGATCTGCTCGGCGTCGCTCGCGACGCCGCGGCGCGCGAAAAGACCTACGCCCCGATCTACACCGCGATGGCCAACGCCCTGACGCCGAAATGGGGCGGCGACTGGAAAATCGTCGACGCCTATATCCGCGATGTCCAGAAAAACGCCCCCGCGAGCACGGGCCACGAATTCTACACGCGCCTCTACATGGTCACCGCCGAGGGCTTAGGAGCGGAATTCGACCTTTTCCGGGATACGTCGGCGGAATGGCCCGCGATGAAGGCGGGGTTTGAAGACATGATGCGGAACTATCCGCACAGCGGCGCCAATCTCAATGTTTTCGCCGTCTATGCCTGCATCGCCGGCGACCGCGAGACTTTTCGCCGGGTGCGTTTCCAGCTTGGCGGTCAGGCCGACGCCACGCTCTGGCCCTCGAACCATTCACTCGACCTGTGCGACCACAAATATGGGGCGCCGCCGATCTGATCCGGCCGTCAGCCGCGTGAGGCCGCTCTTGGCAGGAATTGCGAGAAGGCGTGGAACGGCTCGAAACGGAAGCGCACGCGATGCGGGCCGGGGCTTAACATCACCGCGCGGAACATCAGATTGGCGCGCAGGATCGGCGCCGGGCGCCCGTCGAGATAGGCGGCCTGCCAGTTCTGCCAGACATCGTTGAGCACCAGGAATCCGCCCTGTGCCGGCGCGACCGCCTCGATATCGATCAGCGTATTGTCATAGCGCAGGATTTTCGCCGAACCGGCCTCCGCCCCTTTCGCCAGCGCGGCCGCGACATCCGGCGCGCAATTCAGCGCCGGCGTCGCGTCGCAATCGGCGCGGTCGAGCAGAACGAAGCGGCGGTAATCGATGTCCGGCATGCCGCCTTCAGCTTCGATCTTGGCGAAATCCGCCGCAATGGCCCGCCCCGGCGCCAGCACGCGCGGCAAGGCGTCCCGGTTCTCGTAGAGATAGGCGTCGGCGGTCTGTTTGAGCAAAGGCAGGTCGCCCGGCTTCAGGCTAGGATCGATCTGCTCGATCGGCACGCCCGTCGCGATCCAGCGCAGGCCGAACAGATTGGCCATCGGCGATTTATAGGACGGGAAAGCGGGCGAAAACACGCGCTGCTCCGGTATGGCGACATGGTCGTTGGCGTGGGTGACATTGATGAAGGTCGTCAGCCGGATCGGATTATAGCCGAGGTCATGGTCGAAGCCGTGCGTCAGGCTGGCGTTGGGCCAATGGAAGTCGATTCCCGCCAGTTCGACCCGGTCGCGTCGGTCGGGGGCGGTATTTTCGGCCAGCTTCTGTTTCAGGAACAGGATGGTTTCGTTCTGCGTGTTCTCGCGCAACACGTCATAGGTCTGCGGCGGCAGAGCGGTCGACTGGTTCGGCGCGTTGTTCAGCGACAGGTCGAAGGTCAGCGCGACGCCGACCAGCAACACGCCGAAAGCCGGCGCCGCGCGCCAGCGCCGCGCGCCCAGCAAGGCCGCGACTGACAAGGCCGCGCAGAGCAACGAAAAGCCGATCGCCGGCAGAGCGGCG
>NZ_JAYSBG010000409.1:0-2912 GCF_041915505.1 Rhodoblastus sp.
GCCGGATCGCCGACCCGCACGAAGCCGATGTCGCGGGTGGACACCTTGACCTCCGCGACGATCGGCTCGTTGGTCGGCATGGCGGTGATGAGCTTGTCGCCCGGCTGGAGCACGGAGCCGACCGACAATTTCGCGAGCGACAGGATGATGGAATCCTCCAGCGCCGACATTTTCACCAGATCCTGGTGCTTCTGCGCCTTTTCGAGCTGGGCCCGCGCCGAATCGCGGGTGTTCTGCGAGGTCACGAGGTCCTGGCTGATGGCGGCGCGCCATTGCTGGATGAAGGCGTCCCTGTTGGCCTTGAGCGCGGCCAGTTGCGCGGTCGATTCGTTCAGGCCGTTCTGGAGATTTTCCACCGTGCGCTGCATTTCGATGGCCTGATCCTTCGAGCCCAATTGATTGAGCAGCGATCCGGCGCCCTTGGCCAGCAATTGCGCGCGCATGTCCTCGACCTTGCCGGCGATCTGCGAGCGCTCGGCATAACGCGTGATGTCGTTCTTGGCCTTGGCGATGGCGGCTTCGGTCTGGCGGATCTGCTCGTCGAAGCTCTTGACCTGCGCCTTGTACTGGGCGTCGCGATCGAGCGCGAGCTTGCGCTGCAATTCGTTGTAATGCGCCTGGTCCGGGTCGCCGACGTCGACGAAGGCCGGCGCGCGTCCGGCAAGCTCCGCCTCGTCGCGGATAATCTGCGCATTGAGGCTCGCCACCTGTTGCCGCAACTGGGTGGCGTCGGCGGCCGCGAAGGTCGGATCCAGCGTCGCCAGCACCTGGCCCTTGGCGACCCGCTGGCCCTCGCGCACGTCGAGGCTCTTGATGATGGATTGATCCAGCGCTTGATAGACCTGCGCCGGCGCCGTCAGATTGATCTCGCCCTGCATGGAGGAAATGACGCGATCGACCTTGGCGACCCACAGCCCGATGACGGCGACGAGCACCAGAGCCGCCAGCGCCTGGACCGTCAATTGCGCCGTGCGCGGCTCCGGCGCCTCGCGAATGGCGGCAATATCCGACTGAAAGCTGCGGATGGCCGCCTGGCTGGCGGATTTGGGCGCCGCCGCCTTGACAGGCGCGGCCTTCGTTGGCGTCGTTTTCGGCGGTAGCTCCTTAACTGACACCGCGGCCCCCCTTCACGGAAGCCATGCCCTGGGCGGCCTGCTCGATATGGCCGTTCTGCTGGCGCCAGAGGCTGGAATAGATCTCGCAGCGGTCCAGCAATTCCCGATGCGTTCCCATATCGAGGAACTGGCCGCGTTCAAGCACCAGAATGGCGTCGGAATTGACCAGCGACGACAGCCGGTGGGAGATCGCGATCACCGTGCGGCCCTGGGCAATCTTGCGGATATTGGCGTTGACGATCGCTTCGCTGTCGGGGTCGAGCGCGCTGGTCGCCTCGTCGAGGATCAGGATGCGGGGATCGAGGATCAACGCGCGCGCAATAGCGAGGCGCTGGCGCTGGCCGCCGGAAAGATTGGGCGAGCCTTCGTAGATATAGGTGTCGAAGCCGCGCGGCAGGCGGTCGATGAATTCCTCCGCGCCCGCCATGCGCGCGGCGCGCACCACTTCGTCGAAGGTGGCGTTGGCTTTGGCCGCCGCGATGTTCTCGCGGATCGTGCCGCTGAACAGGAAATTCTCCTGCAGCACGACGCCGATGCTACGGCGCAGATGCGCGATGTTATATTCGCGCACGTCGATCCCGTCGACTTTGATCAGGCCCTCGTAATCCGAATGCAGGCGCTGCAACAGGCGCGTAACGGTGGTCTTGCCGGAGCCGCTGCGCCCGACCACGCCGAGCGTCGCGCCGACGGGAACCTCGAACGTGACGCCGTCGAGCGCCGGCGTCAGCGCGCCCTTGTAGGTGAAGCGGACATTGCTGAATTCAACCCTGCCCTCGAGCGGCTTGCGCACGCCGCCGTCGCCATGGCCCTCTTCCTTGGGCTGGTTGACGAGCTTCCGCACGATATCGACGCCGATGCGGACCTCGTCATATTGATTGATGAGCTTGGCCAGCTCCATCAGCGGGCCTGAAACCCGCTGCGAAAGCATCAGGAAGGCGAAGAGCGCGCCGGTGAAATAAGCGTCATTGCTGGTCAGCGCCAGATAGACGCCCACCGCGAAGGAGCCGGTGACGGCGAGCCGCTCCAGCGGGCGCACGCCGGTCTGAACCACCGAAACCAGCCAGCCCGCGCGCTCCTGCGCCTCGGCGACGCGGGCGACATGCATGTCCCAGACCTGGCGCTGGCGGCTTTCCAGCGACAGCGACTTGACCGTGCGCATCCCGGCGAGGCTCTGATACATGAAGGCCCCGCGCTCGGTCTGGCGGGTAATGACCTCGCCGCTGGCGCGGCGGATCGACGGCAGGAACACCAGCAGCCACAGCACGATCAGGCCGCAGAAGGCGACGACGATCGTGGTCATCAGCGGGCTGAAGGCGAACATGATCGGCAGGAAGACCAGCAGAACCATCGAATCGAGCACGGTTCCGAACAATTGCCCCGCCATGAAGTCGCGGATCTTCCACAGCTCCTGCACGTCGTGCATGGTCTTGCCGATCGGGGTGCGCTCGAAATAATCGATCGGAAGCTGCAACAGCTTGTCGAAGATATATTCCGACAGCCGGACGTCGGTCCGCGCGGTCAGATAAAGCATGAGATAGCTGCGCAGATAAGCGAAGATGGTCTCGAACAGGACCAGGACGCCCATGCCCGCGCAGAGCACGGCGAAGGAGCTGAACGCCTTATAGGCCAGCACCTTGTCGGTCATCAGACGCCAGAACATGATCGGCGCCAGCGCGAACAGGCTCAGGATCAGCGCGCAGATCACGACGTCGCGCACGAGTCGACGCTCGCGGAAGACCAGGCTCGCGATCAGGCCGAGGCCGAACGGCTGCTCCTCGTCCTGCAGATCGTAATTGC
>NZ_JAYSBG010000410.1:0-2885 GCF_041915505.1 Rhodoblastus sp.
GCTGGGTCGAGCGGTAATTGCGGTCGAGCGTGACGATTTGCGCCGGCGGCGAGAAGCGCGCCGGAAAATCGAGAATATTGCGCACATCGGCGGCGCGGAAGGAATAGATCGACTGGGCGTCGTCGCCTACCACCGTTAGGCCGCGTCCGTCCGGCTTCAGCCCGGTCAGGATCGAGGCCTGCAGGCGGTTGGTGTCCTGATATTCATCGACCAGAATATGATCGAAGCGCTCGCCCATTTCGGCGGCGAGCGACGGCTCCGCCGCCATCCGCGCCCAATAAAGCAGCAGATCGTCATAATCGAGCACGTTCTGCGCCTGTTTGGCCTCGACATAAGCCGCGAACAGGCTTCGCAATTGCGCGCTCCAGCCGGCGCACCAGGGAAACTGGCGGCTGAGAACCTCGTCCAGCTCCTGTTCGGAATTGACCGCGCGGGAATAGATCGCGAGGCAGGCCGCCTTGGCCGGGAAACGTTTGTCGGTCTTGGAGAAGCCGAGATCGTGGCGGGCGAGATTGATGAGATCGGCGCTGTCCTCGCGGTCGTGGATGGTGAAATCCGGCGTGAGGCCGATGACGGGGGCATATTCGCGCAACAGCCGCGCGCCCATGGCGTGAAAGGTGCCGGCCCAGCCCAGGGCCTCGGCGAGCGTCCCGCCCTTGGCGCCGAGCGCCTCGGCGCAGATGCGCCGGACGCGGCCGCACATGTCCGCGGCGGCGCGGCGGGAAAAGGTCATCAGCAGGATGCGGCGCGGATCGGCGCCCGAGGCGATCAGATGGGCGACGCGATGCGCCAAAGTATTGGTCTTGCCCGAGCCTGCGCCTGCAATGATGAGCAGGGGCCCGCCCGGCGCGGCGCCGCCGACGCCGTAAACGGCGGCGTGGCGTTGCTGGTCGTTGAGTTTGCCGAGAAAAGCGGCGGCGCTCACCCTTGCTCCCATCCTGCGAATCAGGTCGCGTTCGACCGAACATAATACGAACAGGAGGGAGCGGAAAGCGACGCGCGGACGCCGTCGCCGGAACGGGCCGGCGGCGGCGCGGGAGGAGCCTCAATAGCCGTGGCGGCGATTGACGCGGCGGGCGGTGCGGCGGGTCGAGCGATGCGCGACGCCGGCTGCGGTCACGGTCTTGGTGGGCTGGACGCCGACGACGGCGTCGTCGTGCGAGACGCGGATCGGCATGGCGGAAACGGGTTCCGCGAGCAAGGCGAGAGCGCCGAGGACGAAAAGGATTTTCTTCATCATGAGTCTCCTCTCTCGGCCGCTGGAAGCGGCCAGGCTGATCTAATCGCCTTTCCCGGCGCCGCGGCAACTGCGGCTATGACGGATGGGTTCGGCGACGCAAAGCGGCCAATTTCTTGCTTGCCCACGAGAGGAGGCTTCGGGCGGCGGTCGGACGATGAGCGAGCAAACCTGCATCTTGGTTCTGGGCATGGGGCCTTTGGCCTCGGCGGCGGCGCGTCTTTTGTTTCTCGCCGGCTATTCCGTGGCCTTGCATCAGGCCGAAGACCCGAAAATCCTCCGTCGCAAGATGTCCTTCGCCGACGCCTGGGCCGGCGGCGTCGCCTGCCTCGACGGCGTCGAGGCGCGCTGCGCGCGTCGCGAGCGGGAGTTTTTGGCGGGTTTGCGCCAAAAAGGCTTCATTCCCGTCCTGACCCGTCCCATTGCGGGAGCGGTCGAACGCTGGCCCTGGGACGTGATCGTCGATGGCGGCCGTGAAAGCGGCGCGCGCGGCGAAGAGGATCTGTTCGAGGCGCCGTTCCGGATCGGCCTCGGGGCCGGCCCCCGCGCGGGCGAGGATTGCGATCTCGTCGTCGCCACCGACGGTCTCGATCCGGGCGCGGTGATCCGCGCGGGCGGCGCGCCCGCTTTCCGCCCGCGCGCCGAATGGGGCTTCCATCAGGCCGGCCTGGCCCATGCGCCGCATGCGGGGCGGTTCCGCGCCGAACGCGAAATCGGCGTCCTGGTCGCGCGGGGCGACATTCTCGGCCATATCGGCGACACGCCCATTGTCGCGCCGCGCGCGGGACGCCTGATCGGCCTGCGGCGGCCGGGCGCGGCGGTCGCCGAGGGCGAGACGCTGGCGGATGTCGCGCTCGATTCCCTGACGCCGTTTTCCGGCGTCGACCGGACCGAACAGGCGATCGCCCGGGCGGTCCTGCTCGCCGTCCAGATGGAGCTGAACGGCTGGGAGCAGGTCGAATTGAAGGGCTTGGTCTGACGGGGACGGCGCCTTATTTCGCGCCGGTGAACAAGGGGACGAAAAAGTCGCTCACGCCGATCAGCACGAACTGGACGCCGATACAGATCAGCAGGAAGCCGAAAATGCGGGTCAGCGCGTCGATGCCGGTTGGGCCGAGGAAGCGGACCAGGAAAATCGCGCCGCGCAGCACCAGCCAAGCGGTGAACGCCGTCAGGGCGATGCCGATCAGCACAATGATATTGCCGATGAACATCTTGTCGTCGGGGATTTGCGCCGAGGTCGCGAGCACGACGGAGATCGAGCCGGGGCCGCTCAGCGAGGGCATGGCGAGCGGGGAAAAGGCGATGTCCGTCTGGGCCGTGACCTTTTCGTCGTTCGGGGCGCTCGACGGGAAGACCATGCGGAAGCCCAGGGTCGACACCATCAGGCCGCCGGCGATGCGGATGCCGGGCAGGGAAATGCCGAAAAAGCTGATGATGAACCGGCCGGCGATCAGGAAGGTCGCCAGAATGCAGAAAGCGTAGAGACAGCCGAGCAGGGTCTGGCGGTTGCGCTCGTGCCGCGTCATGCCGGCGGTGAGAGCGATGAGCAGCGGCGCCGTGCTGAACGGATTCATGATCGGCAGCAGGCCGGCGAAGACCAGCAGCACGAGCTCGGCAAATCGGAAAGCGGTCATGAGGCTCCCTG
>NZ_JAYSBG010000411.1:0-2872 GCF_041915505.1 Rhodoblastus sp.
ACCGGGCCGGTGAAGGAGGGGTCGTCGAGTTTGAGCGAGAGATATTCGGCGCCGGTGTCCTTGGCCGCTTTGCTCCAGCCGGCGCCGAACTCGACGTTATGCGGTGCACCGCATAACGTCGATTATGCGGAGTGAGGAATTATGCGGAGCGCTGACCTGTGAGGGGCAGTTTTCCGGCCGTTTCCCGCCGGTTCTGCTCCGCATAATCCCAATCGTTGAACAGCGGCGACGCGTCTTAAGCCCGAGCCGTCTTTGCACTATGTTGATGGCTGGCATGGACTTTGGAGCGTGAGCTACGATTTTGGCGGATAAGGATGACGCCTCGGAGGAAATCGCGCGCATTCGACGGCGGTTAGCCGATCTGGACGCAGAGCGGACGGCGCTTGCGCGCGAACTGGAAACGCTTGAGCTTGAGCAGAAGCTGATGTCCGCTCGCCGAGCAGCCGAGCGGGATCCCTTTGCGAATGCGCCGGTCACCAACAACTCGTCGTCGGCCGCAAAAATAGGGTTGTTCCGCCGTCTCTTCGCCGGCCGCCCCGATGTTTTTCCGGTTCGATGGGAAAACAGAAAGGCCGGGCGCTCGGGATATTCGCCGGCTTGCTCCGATGAATGGACGAGAGGCATTTGCGGCAAGCCGAAGGTGAAATGTGGAGAGTGCCCGCATCAGGCATTCATCCCGCCATCCGACGATATCATCGAGAAACATCTGCGCGGCTGCGACGCGCGCGCCGGCGATTTTGTCGCCGGGGTTTATCCATTGCTGCAAGACGAGACGTGTTGGTTCCTTGCCGCCGATTTCGACAAGAAAGGCTGGGCGGATGACGCCAGGGCGTTGCTTGGCGCCTGTCACGCGAAGGGGATTCCGGCCGCCCTGGAGCGGTCGAGATCGGGGAACGGCGGCCATGTCTGGATCTTCTTCTCCGAGCCTGTGCCGGCAAGGACCGCCAGGCAAATGGGTTCCGCCCTGATCACGGAGACGATGGAGAGTCGCCCCGAGATCGGCTTTGCCTCCTATGATCGCTTCTTTCCAAATCAGGATACGATGCCGCTTGGCGGCTTCGGCAATCTCATTGCGCTGCCGTTGCAGCGAAAGGCGCGCGAGATCGGCAACAGCGTCTTCGTTGACGAGGAGTTGCGCCCCTACGACGACCAGTGGGCCTATCTGTCTTCACTGCCAAGGTTGTCGGCGGACGCCGTCTTCAGAATCGCGGACGAGGCGCAACTTGCGGGACGGGTCCTGGGCGTTCGCATGCCGGTCGACGACGAGCACGCGGATGAACCATGGAAAATGTCGCCGTCACGGCGCAGCGAGCCACGGCGTGTCGGCATTGCGATACCGAAAAGCATCAAAATCGTCCTCGCCGATCAGGTTTACATTGACCCGACGGAGCTTCCGCCATTCTTGATTGCGCAGTTTATTCGCCTGGCGGCTTTCCAGAACCCGGAATTCTATCGCGCGCAGGCCATGCGGTTGCCGACATTCGGCAAACCTCGGATCGTCTCATGCGCCGAGCTTTATGCGCAACATATCGCTTTGCCCCGCGGCTGCCTCGATGACGCAATCGATCTCATCAAAAACTATGGCGGCGTCGCCGAATTGGAAGATCAGCGTGAAATCGGCACGCCGCTGCCTGCGGGCATTTCCTTCCAGGGCGAACTGCGACAGCCGCAGTTGAAGGCTTTCGATGGTCTCGTCGCCCATGACAACGGCGTGCTCGCAGCCACGACCGCCTTCGGCAAAACCGTCGTGGCGGCGGCGCTCATAGCAAATCGCGCCCGTAACACGCTGATCCTTGTCCACAGGCAGGAACTGCTCAACCAATGGGTGGAACGGCTACGGTCCTTTTTGAACATAGACCCGAAGCAGATCGGCGTCGTCGGCGGCGGGAAAAGAAAACCGACAGGCGTCATCGACGTCGCGCTCATTCAAAGCCTTGTCCGCAAGGGCGAAGTTGCCGACATCGTCGCCGATTACGGCCAGCTGATCGTCGATGAATGCCATCACCTTTCCGCTACAAGCTTCGAGCTTGTCGCCCGGCGCTCAAAGGCGCGCTATGTGGTCGGCCTGTCGGCGACCGTCGCCCGAAAAGACGGCCATCATCCGATCATCTTCATGCAATGCGGCCCGGTTCGCCATCGGGTTGATGCGAAAGCTCAGGCTGCCGAACGCGGCATCCGCCACCGCGCGCGCGATCGCTTGACCCGGTTTGAACTCCCGGCGTCCCTCGCCTCTGTCGAACGGCCTTCGATGCCGGCGATCTATGCGGCATTGGCGCAGGACATTGCCCGGAATGATCTGATTTTTGATGATGTGTTGAAATCGCTTGAAGCAAAGCGTTCGCCCATCGTCCTGACGGAGCGAAAGGATCACCTCGATTATCTCCAGAAGCGGTTCTCGCCATTCGTGAGAAATCTCGTAGTCCTGCGCGGCGGCATGTCGGTGAAGGATCGTAAGGCAGCGAGCGTCGCGCTGAATGTATCAGATGACGATGAGCGTTTGATCCTGGCGACAGGCCGTTATGTTGGCGAAGGCTTCGATGATTCCCGACTCGACACGCTGTTCCTAACGATGCCGATCGCCTGGAAGGGAACATTGGCGCAGTATGCCGGCCGGCTGCATCGCGAGCATGATGGGAAAAAAGACGTTCTGGTCGTCGACTACGTCGATCAGACGGTTCCAGTTCTCGTCCGAATGGCTTCGAAGCGGCGAGCAGGCTATCGCGCGCTGGGTTACATGATCGAGTAGCGGCGCCCTGCCGTGTGGCGGGGCGCCGCGGGCGCCGGTCAGCGCGACCAGATCAGCGCGTATTCGCCATCGTCGCCCTCGAAGAGGTTGGCGTAGATGGGGGCGGTGAAGCTGGGATCGTCGAGC
>NZ_JAYSBG010000412.1:0-2870 GCF_041915505.1 Rhodoblastus sp.
GGGGCGATGGCCGCCGCTCTGGCTTTCGACGCGCCGGCCGCGCTCATCAATATGACGGCGGTCGTCGGCGCGGCGCTTGCGCTGGGGGAGGCGGGCGCCTCGGTCGAAAAGCCCCTCGTCCTGTTCGGCCTCGCTCTGTCGATCCCACTGCTGGCCCTGGGCTCGGCGCAGGTCATCACGATCTTGCGCAAGCCGCCGCTGCTGTGGGCGAGCGCGGCGCTGCTCGGCTGGGTCGCGGGACGGATGGCGGCGGCGGATTCCTTCGTTCTGGCCAGCTCGATGCCGCAGGGCCTGATGGCCGATTTCGCGCCGCCGGTCGGCGCCGTGACGGCTGTGCTTCTGGCCTATTCCTATTCGCGCGGGCGCAAGATCAAACGCGTCCCGGACCATTGATCGAGGAGGAGCGGATGCGGACTTTCAGGACGATGGCGCGCGGCGCCGCTTTGGCGGCGGGGCTTCTGCTCGCGGGCGGCGCGCTCGCCGCTGATATCGAGATCAAGGCGCCATGGAGCCGCGCCACCGCCAAGGGCGCCACGGTTGGCGCGGGCTATCTGACCATCGTCAACAAGGGCTCCGCGCCCGACCGGCTGGTAGCGGCCACCGCTGATGTGGCCGAAAAAGCCGAAGTGCATGAAATGGCCATGGATAATGGCGCCATGACCATGCGCGCTTTGTCTGACGGCCTCGACATCAAGCCCGGCGAGAGCGTGACCCTGAAGCCCGGCGGCCTCCATCTGATGCTGACCGGGTTGAAGCAGCCTTTGGTTCAGGGCGGCGTGATCCATGTGACGCTGACCTTCGCCAAGGCGGGCCCGATAACGGCCGCCTTGCCGATCGGCGTGCTCGGCGCCACCGGGCCGGCGCCGGCCGAGGACGCGCCGACGATCAATTATTGAGTCGCGCATGACGGGCGCGGAGGCCGGCGTCTTTCGGCTGAATTTCTTCGATCTGGGCGAGACGCGGCTCGCTCTGAACGCGCCGTTCTGGCGCGGCGTCTCCGTGCGGCCGGCGGCAGAATGCGCGCGGGCGCTGCAGCCCCTGCCGTCTGGCGGCGGCCTCGCCTTGTTCGAGGACGCCTGTTCGCTCGCGCCCGGCGTGCTGATGACGGCCGAAAGCGTCGTCATCGCGGAGAGCCTCATCCATAGCGAACAGACGGCGCGCTTCGGGTCGTTCCGCCGCCACGGCGGCGGGCTCAAGGCGCGCTTGTGGCCGCTGACGCCGATGCGGCGGTTCAAAGGCGATTTCATCGTTCTGCGCATGGCGGGCGACGGCGATTACGCCCGCTGGCTGATCGAACTGCTGCCGCGCGTCGCGATAGCCGCGCAATTCTGCGACCTGTCGCAATTCCAAATCGCCGTCTCGCGGGGCTCCGAGAAAATGAGGGCGGTGGTTCGCGATAGTCTGGGCCTGTTCGGCGTCGCGCCCGACCGGATCGTGGCTTTGGGCGCGGCGCCCGTCTTTTTGCAGCGCTCGGTCTGTCCCTTTGCCGATGCGGCCCCGTCGCCAGATGCGCTGGAGGTTCTGGAATCCTTTCCGCTGCGACTCCCGGCGTCGGCCGATGCGCCGAAACGGATTTTTGTCGCGTCGGATCTCCCGGACGCGCTGCGGGATTTGGGCTTTTCGGCGCTCGATCCTGCCGCAATGCCCTTCGCGCAGCGGGTTCAGGCCTTCGCGCAGGCTGAGATCGTGGTCGGCCCTGCTGGCGCGCATCTGGCCAATGTCGTTTTCGCACCGCGCGGCGTTCGGGTGCTGGCTTTGACCGGCGCGGGCGATGACTTGTCGCTGCTGCGCGCCGTGACGGCGTTGAAACAGGGGCCGCTCAAGACCCTCGATCCTGACCAATCGGCGCGATTGCCGGCCGCGCTGGACGAATGGATCGCCTGAACCGGCCTCACATTTCGGACAATCGCGCAAGCCGCGCGCCCGCCGCGTCAAGCTGGCGGGAAAAATCGTCCGACAGCAGGAACGCGAGTTCGGCCTCGCGCGAATCGGTCACGGGGTCGAGCCGCGCCAATTCGTCATCGACATGGCCGGGATGGCACATGATGAGCGGCCGCGCGCCCGGCGCCCGCAAAAAACTGGCGAAATCGCCGGCATGATCGCCTTTGGCGTCGAAATCGGAAAAGCCGGAAAAGCCGTCGTTCAGCGTGAAGCCGGCGCCGCGCGCCTTGGCGCGAAAACCGCGCGCCAGTCCGGCCACCGTCAGCGCCTTGCCCCAATGTCTTCCGCGCGCAAAAATCCGGCGCGGGCGGTCGGCGCTGTCGCGCAGCCAGCATTTGCCGGCCAGGCCGCGCGACGACAATTCGGCGATCAGGTCGTCGGCGATTCCAGGCAGGACATGGACGTGCTGGTGGCCGTCGACATAATCCGGCGGCGCGCCATAGGCCTGTTCGAAAGCGTCGAGCTGGCGGCGCAATTCGTCGCGGATTTCCCGGCGCGGCAAGCCGCCGCGCCAGGCGGCGGGGACGATGGAATTCATCGCCGGAAAGGCGCCGGTCGGCGCGAAGGACGGCATGGCGCCGAGCGGGCCGCCCAAGGTAAGGTTGAAATGCAGGCCGAGATCGGCCTTCGGCGCCAAGGCGCGGAAGGCGCTCGCCGCTTCGGGCCAGTTCGCCTGCGTGGTCATGGCCGAGGTCGCGGTGAGCCGCCCGGCGGCCAAAGCCTCCAGAATGCCGCGCGTTACTGCGGGGGAAAGGGCGAAATCGTCGGCGCAGAGCGCGAAGGCGTGTCGATGGGACATGGCTCGATGGTTCAGACGCAAATTCGCCCCTTTCTTGCGCATTTTTGCGCGCGAGCCTAGAGCGGCGCGCGAAAAAGTGGAAACCGGTTTTTCGCGAAAGCGCTGCGAAAACAAAAGAATCTCAAGTCGA
>NZ_JAYSBG010000413.1:0-2853 GCF_041915505.1 Rhodoblastus sp.
GCATTCGGAGATCTCGCGGTCGAGCGCGGCCTGCGCCGCCGTCTCGTCGCCGGCGAGCACCAGTTCGGCGATCGGGCCGTCATAGACGCGCTCCCAGAAGCGCAGGCGGGCCTGATGAGTGGTCAGTTTCTCGGCCAGAGCCGCGCGGCCTGCGCCGGCCAACGCCGCGAGCCGGCCATAGGCGGCCGGAACCAGCGTCTCAAGCCGCGCTTTCAACATGCGGCCGAGCAAGGGCGCATCGCCCCCGGTCGAGATCGCCACCACCAGCGGGCTGCGGTCGAGCACGGAGGGCGTGATGAAATCGCTCAGGCCGGGATGATCGGCGACATTGACCAGCGCTCCCGAGGCGCGGGCGCGGGCGATCAGGGCGTCATCCGGCGCCTCGCCCGGTTCGAAGGCGAAATAGATCAGCGCAAAGCCGAACAAAGCGTTGTGGTCGTCGAGATCGCCCAGCCGGCATTGGCTGCGCAAAGCCTCGATTTCGTCGCTCCAGTTTTTCGCGAACAGCCAGACCTCGGCGCCGGCGCGCGCGAGCGTCTCCACGCGCCGCGCGGCGAGCGCGCCGCCGCCGACGACCGCGATCCGACGGTGACGGAGATTGAGGAAAATAGGCAGGCGGTCCATGAGGCTTCCGGGCTGGGCGTGTCCTGGCTGGGAATTTCCGGCTGCGAGGGTTCAGGCCGCGATGAGACGGCCGGGATCGCGACTCCGCCAGAGCTTTTCCGCGCCGCTTTGCGCCATAAGCTGGTCGGACGCAAGCCCCATAGCGCGCAGCGCGATGGCCAGCGTGCCGGTCACGGCGGCCTCGGCATAGGCGTCGCGACTCTCGCCGCGCCAGACCGCGAGCAGGCGCGAAACGTCCATGGATTCATCGGGCAATTGGCGCGGCTCCTCCATCAGCGGCGGCCAGCGCTCCTCGAAGGCGACGCCTTGCGCCACGCCCAACGTTTCGCAGGGTTTTCCGGGCCGTCGCTCGATCTCGCCGCCTTCGCCGCGAAACACCACCATATTCCGTTCGCCGAGCAGCAGCGCCGCGTCGCGATGGGTGCTCATGTAATTGGGGTGGAAAATCCCCTGCAACAGGCAGGGCGCCGCGAAGGGATTGATCATTCGGGCGAGCGTATGGATCGGGGAGCGCAGGCCGAGAATGGGCTTGAAACCCATCATGCGCGCGAGCGGCGGGCTGATCGAGGCGAGATCCATATAGGCGAAACGGTTCTGCCGGAGCTGGCGCTGGGTGGCGGCGAAATCGCTTGCGACCGGCAGGCCCAGCGCCGCGAGCACTTCGCCGGTGTAGAGCCGACCCGCAGTATGGCCGTCGAAACCATGCATGAACACCGTGCGGCCGGATTGAGCGAGGCACAAAGCCGCCAGCAGGAACCAGGGCAATTGCCGCTTCTTGCCGGCGTAGGACGACCAGTCGACATCGACCAGGTCGGGCTCCGGCGCGGGCAGGGTTTTGCGCGCGGCCCGGACGAAGCCGGCGAGTTCGCTGGGGCCTTCCTCCTTCATGCGCAGCAGCATCAGAAAGGCGCCGAGCTGTTCGGGCAGGACCTCGCCGGCGAGAATCATCGTCATGGCCTCTTCGGCCTCCTCCTCGTTCAACGCGCGCGAGAGATTCCTGCCGCGGCCGAGAATGGCGATGAAACGGGCGAAAGGATGGGGCGTGAAGGTCATGACGGTCCGGCGGCTGGAGGGCGCTTTGCCGCCAGCATAGCCCCCGGCGGCGCGACGGCAAGCGCGGCGGCGCGGTGTGAAGTTCAAGGCGCAATTGTCGCAAATCTGCGATAGAAAGACCAGATGAGCGACTCCCAGACCCCGCCCGCCGCCCTGCATTACACCGCCCGAGCCCTTTTGTTGGGCGACCGCATCGATCTCGCCGGACTGGAGCGCACCGACACCATTTCCACTTCGCCGCTGGCTTTTCACGTCGGGCAGAACGGCAAGGTCGCGCTCTATCGCTATGGCGTCGCGGTGATGGTCGGCCTGACCCCGTTGGAGGAGGAGGACATTCTCGCGCGGCTGAAGGGGCGTGTCGTCGGCGCGCCGCTGCGCAAGGAGGACGAGGCCGTGACCCTGCTGGTCGGCGAGGGCGACGACCGGATCACGCCCGCCGGGCCGATCGCGCTGAAGGACCTGTCCAACGAGCGGTTCCTGATCTTCGCCGACGCCATTGCGAAAAGCGTGGCGCTCGCCCGCGACGAGCGCGAGGTGAATATGGTGTTCGACAAGGTCGAACCGCTTGCCAATGTGCTCGGGCGGCTTGGGCGGCCCAACCGCAACCGCAAGGAAATGCTGAAGCTGATCGGCCAGGCCTTGGGCGTCCAGCATCGCGTCTCGGGCCGCGTCGCCGTCGACGACAAGCCCGATGTGTTGTGGGACCGTCCCGATCTGGAGCGCCTCTACGCCCGTCTTGAGGACGAATATGAGCTGAAGGAGCGCGGTCAGACGCTGCAGCGCAAGCTGGACGTTATCGTTGAAACAGTCCGGGCGCTGACCGACATCATCGACGCCGACCGCTCGTCCTTCATGGAAATGGCGATTGTCCTGCTGATTCTCGCCGAAATCGGCATTTCCCTCTTCGAAATCATGTTTGTCCGGGGACATTGACCGGATTTTCGGGGCAAAAGGGGCGCAAGGTCAGGCGTGATATTTTTGCCATGAACGCCGTCCGCGCCGGGCCGCGCGGCCCCGCCGCATTGACATGTGAACCATTCCCTTTCACTAGAGAGCGCTGATCGTGTGCGGCCGGGCGGCTGCGCGCGGCTGTGGAGCGCGTCCCCAGCGGCGGGGACAGGAACGCCGATCGCGGGCCGCCGAGAGACAGCATCTTGTTCGAAACTTTGTTGAAGC
>NZ_JAYSBG010000414.1:0-2826 GCF_041915505.1 Rhodoblastus sp.
ATCGACGAGCCATAGACCGTCCCGCCGAAAAAGTTGTTCGTTCCGAGCGAGGTGTAGAGATATTCCGCCTTGGCGGTGATGTGCGGCGTGATCGCATATTCGGCGCCGAGGCCGAGGGCGAAGCCATTGGCCCAATAGGACTGGTCGACGAAGGATTGCGGCGAGAAGCTGCTGAGCACGCCGCGAATGTTGGCGCCGGCGTAGCCGCCCGTGCCATAGACCAGGATGCGGTCCATCGTATAGCCGAAGCGGGCGCGGGCGGTGAAAACGCCCTGAATGATGCCGGTCGAGGCGACGCCCGGCACGACATTCGCGTCGGAGGCGATGCGGGACCAGTCGTAATCCGCCTCGGCGCCGATCAGCAGATTGCCGGACTGGTAGTTGTAGCCGCCGGTCACGCCGAACAGCCATCCCTGCGGGTTGTCGCCGAAGAAGGGCGCGCCGGTCCCGTTGAAGCCGCCGATGCCGACGCCGGTGTTCAAGCCGGCGTAGAATCCGGTCCAGGTGAAAGAGGCCGGATAGTCGTAATTGCCGGCCGCGGCGCTGCGATAGGGCAGGTCGGCGGCCTGCGCCAGCGAGGCGATGGACATCGCCGCTCCGCCGATCACGGCGATCGAAACCTTTTTCATCACACAAACTCCAGATCAAGGCGCGCGAACGGGCCATCTGGAGCGATTTAGAATCGTAAAGGTAATTGGACTGTAAAAATAAATGGTTTACCCAAATTAGGAAATTTGTTGCCCTGATGGCGAATAATGAATGAAGGAGGCCTTTTCAATTTTAACCAAAAGCGGCCAAGCTGTTTTGGCTAAAGAGGGCGCTTGTCTTTTGATGTGCTAAATGATGATGGTGTGTTTTTCAGTTTATATTGGTTAATATCGTCAATTCACGTCGCGCCGCGATGAAATAAGCGAGAAACGCGTCAGTCCGCGCTGGGCAAGCGGCGCATGGTGAATTCGATGCGCCCGTCGTCAAGCTCGCGCCAGGATTCGATTTCCGTCATATAGGCGGCCTTGGGGAAGGCGGCGAAGATTTCCCGCGCTTTCTCCCGCGCCTTTTCGCGCGGCAAAGTGAAGGATTCCCGCTTGAATCCGTCCTCGCGCCGCTGCGCCGAGGTCCGGCGCAAATGGGCGGCCATGCGCGTGGCGATATCGCCGGGTTCCTTGCGTTCGACGGCCATGGTTCCTCTCGCCCGCGGGGACTGGCGCCTGCGGAAAATTAAACCATTATCGGCGCGGCCGCGTCCAGCCGGAATTTTGCGCCGGATCGCCGGAAGCCGGTTGATCGCAAGCGTGGTCGATCAGCGCGGCGACCTGTTTGGGGTCCTGCGGAAAGCCGGCGCGGATCCAGGCCGCTTGCAGGCGCTTCAGCGCGTCGCCGAGGCCGGCGCCCTGTTGCAGCCCGCGTGCGATGAGATCGGAGGCCGCGAAGGGCAGTTTCGGCGCCGGCGTGTCACGCAGAAAGGCCTCGGCGGCGCGCCAGCCGGGATCGTTCGGCGCGGCTGGGTTCTCCGCCTGGATCAGGGCAAGGCCGTCGCGCGCCGCGTCCGCCCCCAGCAGGAAGAGCTGCTCGCGCAATTGGCCGGGCGCGGGCGGAGCTTCTGCGCCATGCCAGGCGGCGGCGGTTTTGGCCATGCCGGCGAGTCGGCGTTTTTGCGCGCGCGACAGCCGCAGCGCTTCGGTGAGACGCTCGGAATCGGCTTCGCTGTGCAGGGCGAGCGCGCCGAGCGACAGCAGCGCGTCGGTCTCGCCCCGCGCGGCGAGAATCGCGGCGAGGCGCCGGCAGCGCCCGGGCCAGGGCGCGATTCCGAGAAAAGCGAGCAGACCGGCCTGGCTCATGGTTTCGATCACCTGAGACGCACGCGGCGCGGCCAGGATTTTCAGCATTTCGGCGCCAAGCCGCTCGCGCGACAGGCTGGCGATGCCGCCACGCAGGGCGATACAGGCGGCGAGGCCCGCGCCGTCGAGCGGGCCTGCGCCGTACCAGGCGGTGAATCGGAAAAAGCGCAGGATGCGCAGGTAATCTTCTGCGATGCGCTGGCGCGGATCGCCGATGAACCGCACCCGGCGCGCGGCGAGATCGTCCAGGCCGCCGACATAATCGTGCAGCGCGCCGCGCGCGTCGAGCGACAAGGCGTTGATGGTGAAATCGCGTCTTTGCGCGTCGGCCGCGAAATCGCCGCCGAACCGCACTTTGGCGCGGCGTCCGTCGGTTTCGACATCCTCGCGCAGCGAGGTCACTTCGAAATGGGCGCCATCGACGATCAGGGTCAGGGTGCCATGGTCGATTCCGGTCGGCACGACGCGCAGGCCGGCGGCTTCCGCCTTGGCCGCCACATCCTCCGGCACGGCGGCGACCGCGAGATCGATGTCTGCGACGGGCGCGCCGAGCAGGGCGTTGCGCACGGCGCCGCCGACTACGCGCAATTCGTCGCCCGCCAGCGCGGCGAAAACCTTGCGCAGGGCCGGGCGCTCGAGCAGGGCTCTGAGGGCGTCCTCGCGGGCGGCGCTCACTGGAATTGTCCCGGCGTGAGGCGGCCGTGGTCCATATGGGCCGGCACATAGACGCCGCTGCTGCGGGCGCCGAAAAAGCCCGCATAGAGGAAGCCCGATATGGCCAGCGCCAGCCCGGCGAGGGTGAGCCAGGACAAGGCGCCGCGCGACCAATGGGCCACGACGAGCGGGTGGCGCGCGCGATAAATCAGGAACAGGGCGTAAAGGAAGAATGGCGCGGCGAACAGACCGAGCGATTCGAGCAGCGATCGCGCCATGTCTAAACCTGTTCCAGAGAGGGGGCCGATGGCGCGCCGCCCGACAAAGCGCGCCC
>NZ_JAYSBG010000415.1:0-2810 GCF_041915505.1 Rhodoblastus sp.
TGGACCCCGCATCCTGAAGGAAGCATTAACCATGCCGAAAAAAGCGGACAACCGGCTTTTTTACCGGCGCGGCGGCGCAAAAACGCAAAGGGGGTTAACAAACCCTCAATGCGGGCCGACGCGTCAGTTCTTTTTGTTCTTGGCCTCAAGCTCCGCCTTGAGCGCGGCGAGCTTGGCGAAGGGCGAATCCGGATCGGCCTGTTTTTCGCGCTGCGGCCGTTTCTCGTGATGCGGCGGACGGTCGCCGCCGCGCTGGTCGTCGCGGCGCTTGCCGTCGAAGCGGCCTTCGAAACGGGGCTTGCCCTCAAAGCGCGGCTTGCCCTCGAAACGGGGCTTGCCGCCTTCCGGCCGGCGCGGACGGCCCTGCGCGGGCGGGGCGCCCTCAGTGGCAGGCTGGCCTTCGGCCGGCGCGGTGTCGCCGGCGGCGCCTTGCGCGCGATTCTGGAAACCTCCGCGTCCACCGCCGCCGTGACGGCGGTTCTGGTCAGGCCGGCGGCCGTGATGGCGCTGCGGCTTCCAGACTTCGATCTGGACTGGTTCGGCGGGGGCGGCTTCAGCTTCGACTTCGGCCGAGGCCGTGGCAGGCTCGCCCTCGGTCGCCGCGACCGTCTCGCCTTCCGCTTCGGGCGCGGTTTCGACGGACGCTTCAGCCAAAGGCTCGGGCGCCGGTTCGACGACTGCCTCGGCATCGACCGGCGCGGCTTCGGCGGGCGCCTCCGCCGGCGCGGCTTCCGGCTCGACGGTTTCGGCGTGGACGGCCTCGCCTTGGGCCTCCGCTGTCTCCGCCGTTACGGGCGCGGCTTCCACGCCAGCCTCAGCCGCCGTCTCGTCCGGGGCTGCTTCGGCCGCCTCGGTCTGGACCGTCTCGGCCTCGGCTTCCGTCGTTTCGGCGGTCGCCTCATCGGCGGCGGCGGCCTGTTCCTCGGGCTGGGCCGCCGGCTTGATCGGCTCGGTCGGGGCCTTGGGCAGCAGCGCAACGGTGATCGCCGGGCCGGTGCGGGTCTCGTTGACATAGCCAAGCGATTTCAGGATGCTGGAGAAACTCTCCCCCGAGCAGCCGGCGAGCGAGGTCATGGTGACCGTGACGACAAAACCGTCGCCATCCGCCGCGCCGGGAGGCGGGTCGCCGGGCGTGACGCCGGGGCGATAGGCGATGGCGGGACGGATCAGATCGGCCAACCGCTCCAGAATGTCGACGCGCACGGCGCGGTCGCCGCAGACGCGGAAGCCGGCGGCGCGATAAAGCCCGCGATTGATCTGCTGATCGGCGGCGAAGGAGGTGCGGCCCGAGGCGGCGAGATGGGCGACTTCGTCAATGCCCTTCACCGTCTCCAGCCCGCCGTGCTTCAGCGCCCAGAGCTGCGCCGCCAGCGCGCGCGGGGCGGGCTTCAGCAGAGCCGGCAGATAGAGATGATAGGCCCCGAAGCGCACGCCGAACTTGCGCAGGGCGCCGCGCGCCTCCTGCGGCAGGGTCTTCATTTCCTCGGCGACGCGCGAACGCTCCAGCACGCCGAGCGATTCGCCGATCTGGAAGGCGATGCCGCGCGCGACGCCGTCGAGCCCGTCGCCGATCTCCAGATCCTCCAGCGCGCCGAGCGTTTTCTTGACATGCTGCGCCAGCCAGAGGTCGAGCCGGTTCTGCGCCATTTCGAGCTGGGCGCCGGTCAGATGCTCGTCGGCGATCAGCCGCACGCGGGGTTTCAGAATATGGTCGCCGGCCGCGATCCGTCCCACCGGCTCGCCGAGCCAGCGGATGATCCCGTCATTGGCGAGCACGAAAGCCTCGTCGACCGCCTCGTGCACGCGCCGCGCCCGCGCCTCGATCTCGGTGGCGAGGGCCTTTTGCGCCGCCGCGTTGAGGGTCTTGGCCTCCTCGCCTTCGGCCTGCGGGTCGGGCGTGAAGCAGAATCCCTGCAGCGAGCCGACGTGATGACCCTCGACCATGACCTGGCCCGTCGCTGTGACTTCGGCTTCCAACATCGCGTTCTCTCTCAGTCGGCGCATCAGCACGCTGGCGCGCCGGTCGACAAATCTTTGGGTCAGGCGCGCGTGCAGGGCGTCGGACAGACTGTCCTCTACCTGACGCGCGACGCCCTGCCAATGCTCTGGATCGTTCAACCAGTCATTTCGGTTGGCGATGAAGGTGCAGGTGCGCACCTGATTGATGCGCGCGGACAGCGCGTCAATGTCGCCGTCGGTGCGGTCGACGCTGGCGATCTGGCGCGCGAACCAGTCATCCGGAATGCGTCCGGCCCGCACAATATAGCCATAGACCGTCATCACCAGATCGGCGTGGGCGGCGGGCGACGTCTTGCGATAGTCCGGAATCTGGCAGACGTCCCACAATCTTTCAATATCCGCGCGGGTCTTGGCGTTGCGGCGCACTTTTTCGTCGCGCGCGGCGGTTTCCAGCGCGACCTGATCTTCCGACACCGGCGCGCGGCTGAGGCCGGGCAGGTTCGGCGTGGCGTCGAGCGAGGCGATCAGGGCCTCGATCGACGAAAAATCCAGCGTGGCGTTGCGCCATTGCAACATGGTGACGGGGTCGAATGCGTGGGATTCGATCATCGCCGCCAGCTCCTCGTCAAAGGGCGGGCAGCGGCCGCTGGTCCCGAACGTGCCGTCGCGGACATGGCGCCCGGCGCGGCCGGCGATCTGGCCGAATTCCGCCGGATTGAGGCGGCGGTGCTGATAGCCGTCGAATTTGCGGTCGGCGGCGAAGGCGACGTGATCGACGTCGAGATTGAGCCCCATGCCGATGGCGTCGGTGGCGACGATATAATCGACGTCGCCGTTCTGGTAGAGGTCGA
>NZ_JAYSBG010000416.1:0-2780 GCF_041915505.1 Rhodoblastus sp.
TGCACGGCGGCCTCCACCCTGCTGCGCGGCTTCCGTTCTTACGGCGCCGTGCTCGCCGGCTATACCGTCGCGCTGATCGCCATGCCCGCCGTGGACCGGCCTGAATCGATCTTCACGCTCGCCATGGCGCGCGTTGCGGTGGTTTCGCTCGGCATTGCCAGTTCGGCCCTTGTCGGCGCCGTGTTGACCGGCCATGGCGCCGGTCGCCAGCTCGATCAGATGCTGCGCGCCATGCTGGCCGAATTGTTCGCCCACTGCCGCCAGGCCCTGCAAGCCGGGCAGGCTCTGGTGCTGAAGCCGCAGCGCCGGGCATTGGCTATGCGTCTCGGGTCGCTGGATTCCGCGATTCAATTCGCCGCCGCCGAGGATCCCCGCCATGGCGCGCGCTTCGCCGCCTTGCGCGATTCCGCCGCCGCTTTTTACGGCGCGCTGACCGCCGCGCCGGCCGTGACCGAAGCGCTCGAATCCGCCGGCGCCGAGCCTTTCGTCGTCGAAAGTCGCCATGAAGCGGAGGCGGCGATAGACGAAGCGCTCGCGGCTCTGGCGGCGCGCGACGATGCGGCGCTGCAAGACGCGCGGCGCCGATTGGGCGCCTTGCGTCAGCGGCTGGAAGGCGTGTTCGAAAGCGGCGTCGAGCGTCTCGCGCCGACCTCGGTGGTCGCGGTCGACCGGCTGGCCGACCTGGTCGCGGAGCTGGAGCGCGCGGCGCTCGGCCTGTCCGACGAAACCGCCGAATGGCGCGTCCGGCGCAATGCGACTCATCTTGACTGGCGCTGGGCGGGGCGGAACGCCGCGCGCGCCGCCGCGGCGGTTTTGCTGGCGGGTTCGCTCTGGTTCGGCCTGGGTTGGTCGATTTTCGGCGCGACCATGATGGCCTCCGTCGCGCCCAATGTCGCCTTGCTCTCGCTGCGCGAACGGCCCTCGGCCGACGCCATGGACATGGTCTGGGGCGTGGCGGCGGCGAGCGTGCTGGGACTGTTCTATCTGCTCTGGGTGTTGCCGCAGATCACCGGCTTTCCGCTGCTGGCGATGTGGCTCGCGCCGCCGATCATGATCAGCGCGGCGGTCATGACCGTGCCGCGCCTGATGTTCAGCGGCATCGGCTTTGGCGTGTTCTTCGTCACGCTGCTCGGGCCGTCCAATCCGATGGTCTACGATCCCAACGTCTTCATGAACAACGCCCTGGCGACCATCGCCGGCGCCGCGCTGACCGCGATCGCCTATCAGCTCGTGTTGCCGATCGACATCCGGGCGCTGAGCCGGCATCTGCTGGTCGAGATCCGTCGCGATCTCGGTGAATTGCTCCAGCGCGGCAAGTCGGTTTCCGCACTGGAATGGGAAGGCCGCATGCATGACCGCATGCGCCTGCTGGTGGCGCGGCTGCGCGCCGCCAATATCCGCAGCGATTCCGCCTTGCGCAGCGGCTTCGCCGCTTTGCGGCTGGGACGTGACGTGTCGCGGCTGCGGGCGCTGGTCGCGCCCGATCCCGCCGCCGACCGGCTGGCGCGCGAGGCGCTCGCCACGCTTGGCGGACCCCGGCGCGGCGCGGCTTTGGCTGGCGCGGCCGAGGCGCTGCGCGTTCGCGCGGCGGAACTGGAGCCCGGCCAGGCCGCGCCGATCCTGCGCGCGGCGGCCATTCTTCCTTCCATCGACGCGCTCGTCGCCGGCCGCCGGCGCTTCTTCGAACAGGCGCTGCAATGACCGGGGAAATCAATTTTTTCGGCGCCTATTTCGCGCCCTTCGTGTCCGATCTCGCGGTCGCCTTCGTTCTTTTCCTGCCGATGCGCTGGCTTTGCGCGCGCGCCGGCCTGTTCGCGCCTTTCTGGCATCCGGCGCTGGTTGAATTGTGCCTGTTCGTCGTCGTCCTCGCTCTTACGGTCTATTTGCTATGAAACGGAAATTTCGCCGCCTGTTGGCTTTCACGTTGACCTTGTGCGCGGTCATCGTCGGCCTGCTGCTCGCCACCGCTTTGTGGCGTCATTACATGATCGCGCCGTGGACGCGCGACGCGCGGATTCGCGTCGAGACAGTCACCGTCGCGCCGGAGGTCGCCGGCAATGTCCAACGCCTGCTGGTCGCCGACAACCAGCCGGTGAAGAAGGGCGACATTCTGTTCGCCATCGACCCGCGCGCCTATGAGATCGCGGTCGCCCAGGCCCAGGCGGCGCTGGAGGGGCTGCAACATTCGAACCGGCTGGCGCAGTTGAAATCCGAGCGCCGCGCCCGCCTGACCGACCTCTCCATTTCGAATGAGGAGAAGGAGCAATATGACGTCAGCGCCAAGGTGGCGGATGCGGCGGTCGATCAGGCGCGCGCCCAGCTCGATATGGCGAAACTCAATCTGGAGCGAGCGGTCGTCCGCTCGCCGGTCAATGGCTATGTCACCAATCTGCGCCTGCGCGAGGGCGATTTCGTCGCCGCGGGACAGGCCATCCTGACCATTGTCGACCGCGATTCCTTCTGGCTGGCCGGCTATTTCGAGGAGACCCAGCTCGCCGCCATCAAGCAGGGCGACCCGGCGCGCTTCGTCCTGATGGGCTATCCCGATCATCTGCTGACCGGCCGCGTCGCCAGCGTCACGCGCGGCATAGCGGACCAGGACGCCGGCGGCGCGGGGGCAGGGCTGCAAAGCGTCAATCCGGTCTTCACCTGGGTGCGCCTCGCCCAACGCGTGCCGGTCCGCATTGAGCTCGATCCGGTCCCGGCGGAGGTCACTCCGGTCGCCGGCATGACCGCGACGGTCGAAATCGGCCAGCCGGTGCGCTTCCGCGACGATCTGG
>NZ_JAYSBG010000417.1:0-1117 GCF_041915505.1 Rhodoblastus sp.
AAACAGGTCGGCGATGGGCGCGAATTCGCCGCGCCTGAGGCCGCGGACCTCGACCAACCAGGCGAGCCAGCGGCCGTCGTCGAAGCCGAAGCTCATGATGGGATGGGGTATTTCCGGTCCGGCCCAACGGGCCAGGACGATGTCCAGCTCACGCAGTTTCGACAGGTCTTGGGATTCGTTACCCAGCGCTCGGTGAATTCTGTCCGGCTTTTCCAGTCGAAGTCGCGGACATTCGTCAACGTCAGATGATCGGCGTCAACCACGCCTGTGACCTGACGAGCGACATCGGGCGACCAGTCGGCCTCGGCCGGCGGGTTGATCGTGCTCCCCCAGACCAAAAGCGCCGAAAGCGACAGCGAAGGCCGCGATGACGCGTGGCCGGCGGCCCGACCAGAGCGCGACAAGGGCGGCCAAGGACAGGAGCGCGAAACCAGAGCGCAAACGAGCCCCACACGCCGAGCAGAAACAGGACGATCAGCGCGGCGAGCCCCGGAACGAAACCCGCGAGACGCCGCGTCAGTCCCGCCAATTCCAGCCCCGTTGTTGCGCCCTAGGATTCGTCAGGCCTTGACCCGATCGACCATCGCCAAGGCGGCCGCGAAGGCGCCCTCGATGTTCAGGTCGGTCG
The DNA here is from genome assembly GCF_041915505.1 of Rhodoblastus sp. GTDB lineage: Bacteria > Pseudomonadota > Alphaproteobacteria > Rhizobiales > Beijerinckiaceae > Rhodoblastus. The sequence continues at coordinate 629 of NZ_JAYSBG010000417.1, forward strand.
TATCGAGCAGCCTTGCGTCTTCCGCCGGCTTGAGCGGCGCCTCGGCGCGGGTGCTGTCGCGCTGGTCGCGTTTCCGAATGTCTTCCAGAATCGCGGCATAATCGACCTTTTCGCCGCGCCCGCGCAACTCCAGCGCCCGGCGCTGGGCGCGGGCCTCGGGGCTGGCGGTGACGAAAATCTTCACATCGGCCTCGGGCGCGATCACCGTGCCGATGTCGCGGCCGTCGAGCACCGCGCCCTGCGGCCGCGAGGCGAAGGCGCGCTGCATGTCGATCAAGGCCGCGCGCACTTCCGGGATCGCAGCGACCACCGAGGCCGCTTCGCCCATTTCCCGGCCGCGCAGGCGCTCTTCCTCGAAATCGCGCAGGGCGAGGCCGCGCGCGGCGCCGACAGCCTTTTCGACATCGTCGAGCTTCGAGCCCTGATCGAGCAGCACGCGGGCGGTGGCGCGGTAGAGCAGGCCGGTGTCGAGATGGGGCAGGCCGAAAT
>NZ_JAYSBG010000417.1:1127-2754 GCF_041915505.1 Rhodoblastus sp.
GAAATGGGCGGCGAGCCGCCGCGCGATAGTGCCCTTGCCGGAGGCGGCGGGTCCGTCAATGGCGATGAGCATCAGGAAAATTCCGCGCCGAGCTGCGCCATCAGCGGCCGGAAGGTCGGGAAGGAGGTGGCGATCATGGTCTCGTCGTCCACCGTCACCGGCCTGTCGGAAGCGAGGCCCATGACGAGGAAACTCATCGCGAGGCGATGGTCGAGATGGGTCTCGACCAGCCCGCCGCCGGGACAGGATCCGGAGCCGCCCTCGACGATCAAGTCGTCGCCTTCGATCGTCGCCTTGACGCCATTGGCGACGAGGCCGGCGGCGGTGGCGGCGAGGCGGTCGGATTCCTTCACTCGCAATTCGTGCAGGCCGTTCATCCGGGTGATTCCGCGCGCAAAAGCCGCGACGACCGCGAGGATGAGATATTCGTCGATCATGGCCGGCGCGCGCGCGGCGGGGACATCGACCCCTGTCAACTCGCTGTGACGAACGCGCAGATCAGCGACCTCCTCGCCGCCTTCCTCGCGGCGGTCGAGAATGTCGATCCGCGCGCCCATTTCCAGCAAAGTGGTGAGGAATCCGGCGCGGAGCGGGTTCATCATCACGCCTTCGACGACAATGTCCGATCCCTTCGCCAGCACGGCGGCCGCGATGATGAACGCCGCCGAGGACGGATCGACCGGCACGACGATCGGGCGCGGCGACAAGTCCGGGCGGCCGTCGAGCGTGATCTTGCGGCCATGTTCGCCATGAGGCTCGGAAGTCAGGCGCGCGCCGAAATAGGCCAGCATTTTCTCGGTATGGTCGCGGCTCGCCTCGCTCTCGATCACCGTGGTGCGGCCGAGCGCATTGAGGCCCGCGAGCAGGACCGCCGATTTGATCTGCGCCGAGGCGACCGGCGTGCGATATTCGATCGGCGCCGGCTCGGACGTTCCCTTCAACAGGATCGGGCAGCGGCCGCCCTCGGCCTGTTCGAGCACCTGCGCGCCCATGAGGACCAGCGGATCGAGAATGCGCCGCATCGGGCGCTTGCGCAAAGAGGCGTCGCCGTCGAAACGGGCCGTGATCCCATGGCCGGCGACGAGGCCCATCATCAGCCGCGAGCCGGTGCCGGCATTGCCGAAATCCAACGTCTCCGTCGGCTGCAGGATCGAGCCGAGGCCCATGCCGCGAATGGACCACTCGCCCTCGCCGAGCCGCTCAATTTTCGCGCCGAGCTGGGCGCAGGCGCGCGCGGTGTTCAGCACGTCCTCGCCTTCGAGCAGGCCGGTCATGCGGGTCTCGCCGACCGTGAGCAGACCGAGCAGGAAGGCGCGGTGGGAAATGCTCTTGTCGCCGGGCGGGCGGACGCGGCCGCGCAAGGGGCCGCAGGCTTTGGCGGTAAGGGGTCTGGCGGGCGCGGAATGAGACATGGTCACGGACTGGGCAAGGTTGGCGGCCGTCGGCCGGATCAGCGCAGGGCTTTGTCGATCTGCGGCAGGATGGTCTGGTTCAGGGCCTCTTCGGTGATCGGCCCGGTATATTTGAAGGCGATGGTCCCGTCGCCCCGGATGATGAAGGTTTCCGGCACGCCGGTCAGGCCCCAGTCGATGCCGGTCCGGCCGCTGGAATCCTCGCCGATCGCCGC
>NZ_JAYSBG010000418.1:0-2753 GCF_041915505.1 Rhodoblastus sp.
AATTCCTGCGGAACGCCTTCGGCGCGACGGGAATCAAGGTCGGGCTCGATCCCAAGGACACCGAGCAGGCCACGGTCACTTTCGGCGAGCGCGCTTTGGGCCTCATCACGGTCGACGACGAGGATGGGGACCGCTCCTTTTCCTTCGCGATGAAAATTCCGGTCGAGCGGCCGGTGTTGCAGGATTATCTGCGGCGCTTGTTCGACAATGACGATCTCAAGATCGTGGCGCGGGCGAAAAAGACCGATTCGGTCGAACTGAACCGGGGCGAGGATTTTCTCGGCGTGATCTCGGCCGACGATCCCAAGGGCAAGTCCTATACCTTGCAGATGGCGATCCTCGATTTCGATCTCGAAGATTTGTGAGGATCATATGAAGCGCGCGGCCGTACGGACTTTCGTTTTGGCCGCGACGCTTTTTGCGGCGGCGCCGGTTTTCGCCGAGGACGCCTGTCCGATCGGCGACGAGGACGCAAGCAAGGCGGGCGGCTATGTCGCCGCCGTGCAGAAGGCGGTCGCCGCCGCCCCCGACTGTCCGGCTTCGTTCCACCTGTTCGAGACCTGCCAGCTCGGCTCGACGCAAGACATCGCGCTGTCCAATATCGTGCGCGACAAATGCGAGCCTCTCTTCCTTCCCAACATCAAGCCGGCGACGAAAAAGGCCTATGCCGAGGCGCTGAAACATTGCGACGAGGTCGCCGAGAACCAGAGCGGCTCGATGTACCAGTCCTTCGCCGCCATGTGCGAAGCCAAGGCGTCACGCGATTTCGCGGCGAAGGCCAAAGCGCATAAGTGAGCTGGCGGAGCAAATCTGCCGCCGGGTTCTCTCTCGCCAATGACCCGGAACGGCGGGAAGCCGCCCGTTGGACCGCCCGAGACCGTCATTGCGAGGAGCGTCAGCGACGAAGCAATCCACCCTGCGGCTTGCATGCAAGGTGGATTGCTTCAAGCGGCCAGGGCCCGAACGGGCGCTGAGTCGATTGCGGTGAGCACTCCGGCGCTCTTGTCAAAGCCGCGCATTAGGTACAGTTTCCATTTCAATCGGCCCTGTCGGCTATCGATGCATATGGAGCGACCGGAAAATGTGCAGAACTTGCGATAGCAAAGCTTTGGTCCGAAGGGATTTCCTCAAGTTCGCGGCGGCTGGACTTGCCGGGGCCGCGCTCGCGGGCGCGACAAATCCGGCATGGGCGGCCGATGGCGCGCCGACGTCACTCTCGCCGGACGAGGCGCTCGCGGCGCTCAAGGAAGGCAACGCGCGCTATGTCAGCCATCCGGAGCTCTGCTCGATCGACCTGGCTGCGGAGCGCGCCTCGGTAGCGGGGCACCAGGCGCCATGGGCGACGGTCATCGCCTGCGCCGACAGCCGCGTCCCGCCCGAACTCATTTTCGGCGGCCACGGGGTCGGCCAGTTGTTCGTCGCCCGCAATGCAGGCAACCTCGTCGACACGGCGACGCTCGGCACGGTCGAGTACGGCGCCGCCGTGCTCGGGTCGCCGCTCATCGTCGTCCTCGCCCACACAAGCTGCGGCGCCGTCAAGGCGGCCTGCGACGTCGTGAAAAAGAATGCGACCTATCCCGGCGCGATTGGGCCGATGATCGAACCGATCCTGCCCGCCGCGCTCGCCGCACGGGATGATCCGGGCGACTATGTCAACGCCACCGCCAAACTTAGCGCGCAGCGAACAGCGGCGCGGCTGACCGCAGCCAGCACGCTCGTATCTGGTCTGGCCGGTCAGGGTAAACTCAAGATCGTCGCGGCGATCTACGATATTGAGACGGGGGTCGTGAGCTATCTCGGCTGATCAGCCGTCATAGGGCGCAGCGGCGTCATCGAGGTCGGCTTCGAGCCGAACGCGGTCATCGGCCGGCTTCGGCGCCAAGCGTTTGACTTTCACGCCTGCTCACCCGTTCCCGGGCTGCCGCACGCCGTCGGCTTCGGCGCCGCGGATCAGATTGAGCGCGTTGGCGTGCAGTTTGGCCCAGTCGCCGAGCCAGGCTGGGTCGAAGCGCATTTGCAGCAGCAGGCGGTCGATGCGGAATTCCGCGAGGCAGGATTCCGGCAGGCCGTCGGCCGGGATTTTCGGCCGCTGGCAGCGCGCGAAAAAATCCTCTCCATCGGGCGGCGCGAGATAGAGGTCCTCGCCGGCATAAGGCGAATTATCCTCGAACCGGCGGCGCAGCAGCCCGCCTTCCGCCACTTGCACATCCGGCGCGAGATAGGGGCCGTAACGCTCGGCGGGCGCAGCCGGCGCGGCCTTGGGCGCGGGTGCGAGCGTCAGGAAGATCTGGGCGCGGCCCCTGTCGTCGGCTTCGCCGGTCGCGGGCAGGCGGGCGGGTGTGGCGGCGGCGGGGGCGAAATCGGGCGCGCGCACCACGAGGTCGATCCGGTCCGGCTCGATCGTGTCCGGCAGGCGGACATAAGCCGAGGCGAAGCGCAGGCGCTGGCCGGCCAGATCGAAGGTCAGCGCCTCGGCGGGCGGCGGCGCGGGCCAGAAACGCCAGAGCGCGAGCGCCGCGAACATGGCGACGGTGGGCGCGAAACCCAGAATGAGGACGATCTTGCGCAAGAGAACCAGGGGGACGGGACGCCGCCGAAAGGCGGATGAAATAGCGCGGGCTTTTTGATCCGGGCCGATTATGTTGGAGCCGATTATCGCCCGAATGGCAAGGGAGTCCTGAACCATGAGTCTTTATTCGCTCGACGGCGTCGCCCCCGAGCTTCCGCCCCAAGGCCGCTATTTCGTGGCGCCG
>NZ_JAYSBG010000419.1:0-2743 GCF_041915505.1 Rhodoblastus sp.
GTGTTTCTTTCGAGGCGCGGCGATCGGCCCGCCGCGCACGCTTACTTGCAGAGAAAGAGTCAATGATGTCGATGCTTGAAACCTATCGCGCTCATGTGGCGGAACGCGCTGCTCTTGGAATTCCGCCGCTGCCGCTTTCGGCGAAGCAGACGGAGGCGCTGATCGCGCTGCTGCGCGATCCGCCGTCGGGCGAAGAAGCGTTTCTCGTCGACCTGCTGACCCATCGCGTGCCCGCGGGCGTCGATGACGCCGCCAGGATCAAGGCCGGATTCCTCGACGCAGTGGCCAAGGGCGAAGAGAAGAACGCGCTCGTTTCGCGCAAGCTCGCCACCGAACTGCTCGCCACCATGCTCGGCGGCTTCAACATCAAGCCGCTGATCGAGCTGCTTCCCGATGGGGACGTCGGCGCCGCCGCCGCCGAGGGCCTCAAGAAGACCCTGCTGATGTTCGACTATTTCCATGACGTCAAGGCGCTGGCCGACACGGGCCAAGGAATCGGCGCTTCCAACGCCAGGGCCGTGCTGCAGTCCTGGGCCGACGGCGAATGGTTCACCTCGCGTCCCGAGGTTCCCGCCTCGCTGACCGTCACCGTGTTCAAGGTCAATGGCGAGACCAATACCGACGATCTGTCGCCCGCGCCCGACGCCTCGACCCGCCCCGACATTCCGCTGCATGCGCTGGCCATGCTGAAGAACCCGCGCCCGGGCATCGTTCCTGACGAGCCGGGCGTGCGCGGCCCGGTCAAGCAGCTTGAGGCGCTGGTCGCCAAGGGCTTGCCGGTCGCCTATGTCGGCGATGTCGTCGGCACCGGCTCCTCGCGCAAGTCGGCCACCAATTCCGTGCTGTGGTTCACCGGCGAGGACATTCCCTACGTCCCCAACAAGCGCTTCGGCGGCGTCTGCCTCGGTACGAAGATCGCCCCGATCTTCTACAACACCATGGAAGACGCCGGCGCGCTGCCGATCGAGCTCGACGTCTCGAAAATGGAGACCGGCGACGTCGTCGAACTGCGGCCCTATGACGGCAAGGCGTTGAAGAATGGCGAGGTCATCGCCGAATTCACCGTCAAGTCCGACGTGATCTTCGACGAGGTGCGCGCCGGCGGCCGCATCCCGCTGATCATCGGCCGCGGCCTCACCGCCCGCGCCCGCGAGGCGCTCGGTCTTCCGGTCTCGACCCTGTTCCGCCTGCCGGCCGAGCCGAAGGACAGCGGCAAGGGCTTTACCCTCGCCCAGAAGATGGTCGGCCGCGCCTGCCACCTGCCGGAAGGCAAGGGCGTGCGTCCGGGCACCTATTGCGAACCGAAGATGACGACCGTCGGCTCGCAGGACACCACCGGCCCGATGACCCGCGACGAGCTCAAGGACCTCGCCTGCCTCGGCTTCTCCGCCGATCTGGTGATGCAGTCGTTCTGCCACACAGCGGCTTATCCGAAGCTGGTCGACGTCCAGACCCATCGCGAATTGCCGACCTTCATCTCGAATCGCGGCGGCGTCGCCTTGCGTCCGGGCGACGGCGTCATCCATAGCTGGCTCAACCGCCTGCTGATGCCCGACACTGTCGGCACCGGCGGCGACAGCCACACCCGCTTCCCGATCGGCATTTCCTTCCCGGCCGGCTCCGGCCTCGTCGCCTTTGCGGCGGCGACCGGCGTCATGCCACTCGACATGCCCGAATCGGTGCTTGTCCGCTTCAAGGGCGAAATGCAGCCGGGTATTACGCTGCGCGACCTCGTCAACGCCATTCCGCTGGCGGCGATCAAGACCGGCGAGCTGACGATCGAGAAGAAGGGCAAGAAGAATGTCTTCAACGGCCGCATCCTCGAAATCGAGGGCCTGCCGGATCTGAAGGTGGAACAGGCTTTCGAACTCTCCGACGCCTCGGCAGAGCGTTCAGCCGCCGGCTGCACGGTGCGGCTGAACAAGGAGCCGATCATCGAATATATGAAGTCGAACATCGTGCTCATGAAGTGGATGATCGCCAACGGCTATCAGGATCGCCGCTCGCTCGAACGCCGCATCGCCGCGATGCAGGCCTGGATCGCCAATCCGGTGCTGCTGGAGCCGGACGCCGACGCCGAATATGCGGCGGTGTTCGAGATCGACATGAGCGAGATCAAGGAGCCGATCCTCGCCTGCCCGAACGATCCGGACGACGTAAAAGTTCTGTCCGAGGTCGCCGGCGACAAGGTCGACGAGGTCTTCATCGGCTCGTGCATGACCAATATCGGCCATTTCCGCGCCGCCGGAAAGATTCTCGCCGGCAAGTCGGACATTCCGACCCGGCTGTGGATCGCGCCGCCGACCAAGATGGACGCCCATATCCTGACCGAGGAAGGCTATTATGCGACGCTGGGCAAGTCCGGCGCCCGCATGGAAATGCCCGGCTGCTCGCTGTGCATGGGCAACCAGGCGCAGGTCCGCAAGGGCGCGACGGCTGTCTCGACCTCGACCCGCAACTTCCCCAATCGTCTGGGCATCGACACCCGGGTCTACCTCTCCTCGGCGGAACTGGCTTCGGTGGCGGCGCTGCTCGGCAAGATTCCGACCTTTGCGGAATATATGGAGCAGCTCGGCGGCCTGAAGGGCAAGGAAGCCGACGTCTATCGCTACATGAATTTCGACCAAATTCCGGAATTCGTGGAAATGGCGGACACGGTGGACGCGTGATCTGACGCGCCGCCGATTGTGACAAAAATGAACGGCCCGCCGGACGAGTTCGGCGGGCCGACGCTATCTAAGCG
>NZ_JAYSBG010000420.1:0-2727 GCF_041915505.1 Rhodoblastus sp.
TTGGAGGTATAGGCGCGCCACATCAGGCCCTGCAGGATGCCGGACACCCACATCGCGGTGATGTAGAGCACGATGCCGATCGTCGCGATCCAGAAGTGCCAGTTGACCAGCTTCAGCGAATAGAGCCGACGGTTATAGACCCAGGGGATCAGGCAATAGAGCGCGCCGAAGGAGACAAAGCCCACCCAGCCGAGCGCGCCGGAATGAACGTGGCCGATGGTCCAGTCGGTATAATGCGACAGGGAATTGACCACCTTGATCGACATCAGCGGACCTTCGAAGGTCGACATGCCGTAGAAGGCGACCGAAACCACCAGCATGCGCAGGACAGGATCGGTGCGCAGCTTGTCCCAAGCGCCCGAGAGCGTCAGCAGGCCGTTGATCATGCCGCCCCATGAGGGCATCCACAGCATCACGGAGAAGGTCATGCCCAGGGTCTGCGCCCAATCCGGCAGCGCCGTATAGTGCAGATGGTGCGGGCCGGCCCAGATATACATGAAGATCAGGGCCCAGAAGTGGATGATCGACAGGCGGTATGAATAGACCGGACGCTCGGCGCGCTTCGGGACGAAATAATACATGATGGCCAGGAAGCCGGCGGTCAGGAAGAAGCCCACCGCATTATGGCCGTACCACCACTGGAACATGGCGTCCTGGACGCCGGACCAGACGATGTAGGATTTCGGCGAGAACAGCGACACCGGAATGGCGGGATTGTTGCCGAGGTGCAACATGGCGATCGTGATGATGAACGCCAAGGTGAACCAGTTGGCGACGTAAATGTGGGGCTCCTTGCGCTTCCACAAAGTCGCGAGGAAGACGAGGAGATAGACAACCCACACGATGGTCAGCCACAGGTCGGCGTACCATTCGGGCTCTGCATATTCCTTCGACTGGGTGATGCCGAGCAGATAGCCCGTGCCGGCGATGACGATGAACAGGTTATAGCCCAGCACGACGAACCAGGGGGCCAACTCGCCCGCGATGCGGGTGCGGCAGGTGCGCTGCACGACATAGAGCGAGGTCGCGATCAGCACATTGCCGCCGAAGGCGAAGATCACCGCCGAAGTGTGCAACGGGCGCAGGCGGCCGAAATTGATCCACGGCAGGCCCATCGAGAGATCGGGATAAGCCAGCTCCAGCGCGACGATCAGACCGACCAGGAACCCCGCGATGCCCCAGAACACGGCCGCCAGGCTGGAGAACTTGATCGGGCCATATTGATAGTTCGGTTTGCCGTTGATCTCCTGCGGAATGACCGCGGGGCGATTGGTGTAATGTTTGAAGATCAGGAAGGCCGAGCCGAATCCGGCCAGGGCGAACACGAACATATGGAACGCATAGGCCGCCGTATAAGCCCTCGACGCGATGAACAGCGCCAGGAAGGCGCCGGCGAAGGAGAGGACGATTCCAAGCAATTCGCCGATCGTCATTTTCTTGCCGCCGGACGGCGACGCAGTGGATATTGAACTTGCTTGCGCCATGTTTTCGCCCCAATGAAATCGCGCCGGCGCTGTTCACAACGCCGGCTCGCCATTGGGCGGACCATCGCCCGCCCCGTCAAAGCTTTCATTGACTCAAGTCAAATGAAGCGCTTGACGCATTCTTAGCTTGGAAAGCGATCCTTTGCGATAGGACAACAGTCCAACCACGCTGACACGCGACTATTGGTCGCGGCGCGCGGCCAAGAAATCCGGCGCCGCAATTCGGCCCGGGAACCGCCCCAATCCTTGATTTTCGCCGTAGCCGGCATCGACAATGGTTTAATATTCGAGCTTTTCCGACCGTGCGCCCTTGATTCAGAGTCGACGCCCTGCCTAAATTCGGGCGAACGGCCGCGCCCCGGCGAGGGCCTGCAGACGGCCGGCAGGGAGCGAAGCCATTTGACCGCCTACGCCCTCGAGACGGACGGTCTGACGAAGGAATTTGCGGGGTTCACGGCGGTGAGCGACGTGAGCCTCCGCGTCCGGCGTCATACGATCCACGCGCTGATCGGCCCCAATGGCGCCGGAAAGACGACCTGCTTCAACCTGCTGACCAAATTTCTGGAGCCGACCCGCGGCGCGATTCGCTATGAGGGCCGCGAGATCACGCGATCGAAGCCGGCCGATGTCGCGCGACTCGGGCTGGTGCGGTCCTTCCAGATTTCGGCGGTGTTTCCACAATTCACCGCGCTCGAAAATGTCGGCATCGCGCTGCAGCGCGCGCGCGGCGATTCGTTCGATTTCTGGCGCTCGGACCGCACGCTGCGCCAATATGATTCGCGCGCCCGCGCGCTGCTGGAAGAAGTCGGCCTGACCGAATGGGCGGAGACCCGCGCCGGCGAAATGCCCTATGGCCGCAAGCGGGCCCTGGAAATCGCCGCGACCCTCGCGCTCGAACCGCAGATGATGCTGCTCGACGAACCGATGGCGGGGATGGGCCATGAAGATATCGACCGCATCGCCGAACTCATCAAGCGCGTCGCGCAAGGCCGCACCGTGCTGATGGTGGAGCATAATCTGAATGTGGTGGCGCGCATCTGCGACCGACTCACCGTGCTGACGCGCGGAAAGGTGCTGGCGGAAGGCGATTACGCGGAAGTGTCCGCCAATCCGGCCGTGCAGGAAGCCTATCTTGGCGCGCAGGCGGCGGGGGGCCCCGCACATGGTTGATCCGTTGCTCGCCGTTTCCGATCTTCACGCCTTCTACGGCGAATCGCATGTCCTGCACGGCGCGGCGCTGGAG
>NZ_JAYSBG010000421.1:0-2725 GCF_041915505.1 Rhodoblastus sp.
CAAGGCCGCCAAGGCCCTGTCCGATCTCTACGCCAGTCTCACGCCCTGGCAGAAAACCCAGGTGGCGCGCCATCCGCAGCGCCCGCATTGCCTCGATTATATCCGTGAGCTGATCGAGGATTTCACGCCGCTCGCCGGCGACCGCGTCTTCGCCGAGGACGAGGCCATGATCGGCGGCCTCGGGCGCTTCCGCGGCCAGTCCGTCGCCATTCTGGGCCAGGAAAAGGGCTCCGACACCGCCACGCGGCTCAAGCATAATTTCGGCATGGTCAAGCCCGAGGGCTATCGCAAGGCCGTGCGCATCATGGAGCTGGCCGAGCGTTTCGGCCTGCCCGTCCTGTCCTTCGTGGACACCGCCGGCGCCTTTCCCGGCGTCGAGGCGGAGGAGCGCGGCCAGGCGGAAGCCATCGCGCGGGCGACGGAATCCGCGCTCGTGCTGGGCACGCCCAATATCGCCTTGGTGATCGGCGAGGGCGGCTCCGGCGGCGCCTTGGGCATCGCCGCCTGCAACAGCGTGCTGATGATGGAGCATGCGATCTATACCGTCGCCTCGCCGGAAGCCTCGGCCTCGATCCTGTGGCGCGATTCGCAGCGCGCCCAGGACGCCGCGACCTCCATGAAGATCACGGCCCAAGATTTGCTCAAATTCGGCATTATCGACGGTATCGTCGCCGAACCCGTCGGCGGCGCCCATCGCGATCCGGCGGCCGCCATTCAGGCCGCGGGCGGGGCGATGGAAACGGCGCTGGCCCGGTTCGCCGGACTGCCGGCCAAGACAGTGCGCTCCCTGCGCGAGGACAAATTCCTCGCCATGGGCCGCAAGGGTTGATTTTTTGGCCCCGAATAGCGGGCGGCGTTAAGCGTTCCTTCACCATGGCGGCGGAAGCCGCGCCGCCTGTTAATGGAAGGTAAAAGCTTCATGGATTTAATTCCGACGAAATGCGGCGCAGGCCTTCATGCTTCGGAAAGCAGGACCGCCGCCCGCGCCGCCGATCGACGGAAAACCACCATGAACCGGCTTCTCTTCCCCCGCGGCCTCCGCATCGCCCCGAGTCTCGCCGCCCTCGGCCTCGCGACGGCGCTTTCCGGCTGCAACCAGGCGCATGACAATTCCCGCGCCATGCAGGCGGTCTCGCCTCAGGTTCTGGCCGACATGAATGAAAAGGGCGTCGCGCCCACCGCGCCCATCCTGATCCGCGCCTTCAAGAAGGAATCGGAGCTGGAAGTCTGGAAGATGAAGCCGGACGGGACCTATGTCCTGCTCAAGACCTTCCCGATCTGCCGCTGGTCGGGCCAGCTCGGCCCCAAGACCCATGAGGGCGACCGTCAGTCGCCGGAGGGATTCTACACCATCACCCCGGCGATGATGAATCCCAACTCCTCCTATTACCTGTCCTTCAATGTCGGCTATCCCAACGCCTATGACCGCGCCCATGGCGCGACCGGCGGTTCGGTGATGGTGCATGGCATCTGCTCTTCGGCCGGCTGTTTCGCCATGACCGATTCCCAGATCGCCGACATTTACGCGCTGGCGCGCGATTCCTTCGCCGGCGGCCAGCGCTCGATACAGATGCAGGCCTATCCCTTCCACATGAACGCGCAGAATCTCGCCAAATACCGGCTGGACCCGAACATGCCGTTCTGGAAGGAGCTGAAGAAGGGCGACGACCATTTCGAGGCGACCCGGAAGGACGTCTCGGTCAATGTCTGTAACAAACATTATATCTTCGGCGCCCAGACCGATCCGAACCAGCCGATGGACGCCGCCGCGCCCTGCCCGCCGCTGAAATATGATTCGGAAGTGGAGAGCAAGGTCGCCGCGCTCGCGCGGTCCGAAGAGTCCGCCGTGGCGGAACTGGTCGCCAAGGGCGAGCGTCCCGTGCGGCTGGTCTATAAGGACGGCGCCCAGCATCCGGCCTTCGCCAATCGCGTGGCCGAGGTCAGCCGTCCAGACGCCTTGACCCCGCCGCTGGAGGTCGCGCTCGACGATCCGAAGACCCGCGTCGGCGCCAAGACCCGCACGGCTTCGAGCAATGCCTTGCTGGTGGCGGAAGCCGGGATCACTGCGGAAGCCAAATCCAAGGCCAAGCCGCAGGCGGGGGCCGTCGCCTCGGCGCAGCAATCCGCCTTGCGTGCGCCCAATCGCACCCTGTCAGCGCTGATCGGGGCAAATTGAACTCGGGCGCGGATCGACTTGGGGCGCCAACTGACCCACACCCCATCGAAACGCCGCCGGACGCCCTCGTCCGGCGGCTTTTGTTTGTTCAGTCTTCTTCGTTGGCCGGCGCGTCCCAGCCGTTGACGCGGGCGACCAGGGTCGGCGAGGCCTTGAAGGTCAGGACCCGGCGCGCGTCGATGGTGGCCTCGACGCCGTTGCGCGGATTGCGGCCGATGCGCTCGCGCTTGGCGCGGACGTTGAAGGCGCCGAAGGAACGCAGCTTGACCGGCTCGTCGCGCAGGAAGGCGGCGACGATTTCCTCCAGGGTCATTTCAAACAGCTCGCGCGCCTGCGCTCGCGACAGCGAGGGGCAGGCCGTATAGACGGCGTCCAGCAGATCCGCGCGCGTGGCGGTCTTGCCTGCGCCGTTGTTTTTCATGGGCCTGACCGGCTCGGGCGGCGCCGACCTGGCCAGGCTTTTCTTGTTGCGCGGTGCGTCCATCAACCCCTCCGGCTCGGGCAGCGATTCTTCGCCTATTCCCCTGAAATGCAAATCAAAGAATAAAT
>NZ_JAYSBG010000422.1:0-2717 GCF_041915505.1 Rhodoblastus sp.
AGGCGCCGCTCTACGATCCCGCTTATGGCGGCGTCTCGACCTGGATTTTCACCATCGCACGCAATCTTCGCGTCGATCATTCCCGGCGCAAAGCCAACCGCGAAACGCTGCCCCTCAACGATTGGGACGAGATGGACGACCAGCCGGACGGCGAAAGCCGCCTGCTCGTCGCCGAAAGCGAGACGCAGGTGCGAAGGGCGCTGGAGCAGCTGCCGCACGAGCAGAAGCAGGTGCTGATGCAAGCCTATTTCGCCGACAAGCCGCAATCGGCGATCGCCCAAGAGCTGGGCTTGCCGCTCGGCACGGTGAAATCGCGCCTTCGGCTTGCGCTCGGCAGATTGCGCGCCCTGCTGGAGGACGCGCAATGACCGAGGCCTTCAAACATCCCAGCGACGAGACGTTGCAGCGTTACGCATGCGGCAATCTGCGGCCTGGCCTCGCCATGGTGATGCGCGTCCATCTCGGCGGCTGCCCGTCATGCCGCGCCACGCTGCGGCGTTTCGAGGCCGTCGGCGGCGCCCTGCTCGACGATCTGCCGCCGGCCGGGATATCGGCGGCGCTTCTGGAAAAGGTCTTCGCCCGCATCGATTCCGGCGAAGCGCCGCAGGAGGCGCGCGCCGCGCCCGTCTTCACCGCCGATGGCTTCGCGCTGCCTGCCGCCATGGCCGGTTGCAAGGTCGGGCCCTGGCGTTTCGTCCACCCCAAATTGCGCTGGGCGCGGGTGGAGGTTCCCGGCGCGGAACAGGATCGGGTCATTCTGCTGAAGATCGCCGCCGGTTTCGCCGCGCCCGCCCATGGTCATGGCGGTCTGGAGCTGACACAGGTTCTGGCAGGCGGATTTAGCGATGGTCGCGCGCAATATGAGCCCGGCGACCTGATCGAGGCGGATGAATCCCTGACCGATCACGAGCCGCGCGTCACCGGCGACGAGGATTGCCTCTGCCTCGCTGCCGTGGAGAAGCCGCTGCGCATCCGCTCCCTGCTCGGCCGGCTGTTCCAGCCGCTGATGGGGATTTGATCAGAACAGCCGGCCGGCGCCATAGCCGGCCGAAGCCGCCAGGGCGGTCAGGAACGATCCCCAGGCCATATCGACGACGGTCAGCGCCAAAGGCCAATGCTTCAGGGTCGCCTGATTGGTCAGGTCATAGACCCCATAGCCGACCAAACCGAAGGCCAGCCCATGGAGCGCCGCGCTTTGCCAGCTTTGCGCGGCAAGACCGGGCCGGACTGCAAAAAAGGCGACCCCGGCGGCGTAGAGCAGATAGAAGACGACCGCGGGGCCGGGACGAAACCCGTCCAGCGCCAGGCCGCCCATGGCGGGGCGGTAAAAAGCCCCGGCCATGCGGCTGAGCCAGAGAAAATCAACGCCGGCGAAGACGATCAGGGTTGCGGCGAACGCCGCAAGCGTTTTCATGATCAGGCCCCCGGTTTTTGTAGCAGATAGAAGCCAACATCGGTGACGCCTTCACGGAACCCCGCCTCGCAATAACACAGGTAATAGGTCCACAAACGACGGAATCCTGCGTCGAATCCGAGGGCGGCGATCTCCGGCCAGCGCGCCTCGAAACGCGCGCGCCATTCGGCCAGGGTGCGGGCGTAGGAGAGGCCGAACGTTTCGGTTCGCACGAGCTTCAGCCCGGCGTGGGCGGCCTGTTGGGCGATCGCCGTTTTCGTCGGCAGGAAGCCGCCGGGAAAAATGTGGCGCTGAATGAAGTCGGGCCGGGCGCGATAGGCCTCGAAGCGCGTCTCGTCGATGGTGATGGCCTGAATCAGGGCGGTTCCGCCGGGCCGCAAGACCTGCTCGATCTTGCCGAAATAGATCGGCCAGAAAATCTCGCCCACCGCTTCGATCATCTCGATCGAGACGATGCGGTCGAAGGTCCCGGCCACGTCGCGGTAATCCTGCAGCCGAAGGTCCACCGGCGCTCCGGCGCAGCGCTTTCGCGCAAAATCGAGCTGGGCGGGCGAAAGCGTCAGGCCGGTGACGGCGCCTGCGCCCGCCTGCCCGAGGCGCAGCGCGAGCGCGCCCCAGCCGCAGCCAATTTCGAGAATTTTTTCGCCGCCGCGCAGCTCCAGCAGTTCGACGATATGCGCCAGCCTGTATTCCTGCGCCTCTTCGAGGGTCGCGGCGCCGGCCTCGAACAAGGCCGAGGAATAAAGCAGTGTCGGGTCGAGCCAGAGCGAGAAAAAGTCGTTGCCGAGATCGTAGTGGCTGACGATGTTGCGGCGGCTGCCGCGCCGGGTATTGCCGCGCAGGCGGTGGCGCAGGCGGCTGAAGAGCCGGTGCGCCGGATTGCCGGAAAGCCCTGCGAGCTCGGGCGCGTTGAGGGCGCCGAAGCATAGCAGCGCCACAAGATCGGGCGTCGTCCATTCGCCCGCGACAAAAGCGTCTGCGAAGCCGATCCCGCCTTTCAGGAACAGGCGGCGCACGGCGCGCCAGTCGTTCAGGACCAGACTGACCTCGGGGCCCGGCCCGCCGCGCGCCTCCAGAAGATCGCCGGATGGCAGCCGCAGGCTCAAGGCGCCATGGGCAATCCCGTCCAGCCAGGGCCGGAGCGCCAACGCCAGCGGATGAAGAAAAAGCTTCGCGCTTTTTCGTTCGGTCAAGGCGATGGTTGGCGATTTCATCGGGGTTTGCTCACGTCGGAGGCGGGAACGAGGGTGATGGGATCTTGCGGCGGCGGCGGGCGGCGGCGCAGGCCTATTCCCTTCCGCCA
>NZ_JAYSBG010000423.1:0-2715 GCF_041915505.1 Rhodoblastus sp.
CCTCGATGCGCTTGGCGATGGCGATTTCGCCCTCGCGCGACAGCAGTTCGACCGAGCCCATCTCGCGCAGATACATGCGCACGGGATCGTCCGTGCGGTCGGCCGGCTCCGACGAACGCGTGGTTACGGCCTTGCTGGCGGTCGGCTCGACCAAGTCGCCGCCCTCGGCTTCCTCTTCGTCGGCGCCGCCGGCTTCTTCCTCGGTCTCGTCGGCCTCTTCGGCCTCGATGACATTGATGCCCATCTCGTTGAGAACGGCGTAGATATCCTCGATCTGGTCCGAGGAGACCTCTTCGGACGGCAGAACGGCGTTCAATTCAGCATAAGTGACAAAGCCGCGCTTCTTGGCGAGCTTCATCATGCGCTTGACGGCGGCGTCCGAGAGATCCAGCAGCGGGCTGTCCGTCGCCTCGGCAACCCCGGCTTCGCCTTCCGGCTTAGCGTCGTCTTTTTTCGCCATGTTGACTCCAAACCGCAGAAATCCAGGCGCATGCCCTAGCGAATCAGCCGCCGCAGGGCAAGGTGCGCGGAAAGATTTAACGCCCGCTTAACCAAAGCCCGGCGCGAAAACCCCAATGCATTCCGTCCGCACGGCCGGCGGGGGCCGTGCGGATTCCGTGTCAGACTGACTTTTCTTCACGGCCCGAACGCGCGCCGAACCCTTCGATCATCGCTTCCACGCCCTCAAGGGCCGACAATTGCGCCTTGATATCGGCGAGAACCGCGAAATTGGCCTCGGACGGCTCCTGAGCAAGAACGGTTTCGGCCCGCCGTAGTTCCCTATTTAGCGCCCGCTGCTTGTGATGCAAGGCCAGAGCCTGGCGCAGCACCTCGTCCGCGTCATTCTCATGGGCCTCGGACCGCACGCACCACAGGGTCGCAATTGTCGGATCGCGCGCCAGAGCGTCCAGTTGCGCCCCGAAGCCGCGCGCGCAAAGCAGATCGCGCAGATCATGGGCGGAAAGGTCCGGTTCGGCGAGGCCGAGCAGGACGTCGCGCAGCTTTTCCCCGGCGGCGCCAATGAAATCGAGCCGCGCCACCTCCTCCGCATGGCGCGCCAGAAGGCCCGGATGATTGACCAATAGGGCCAGAATGAGGCTTTCGCGCGGCGCCGACGCCTCTTTGGGCGCGGCGAACAGGCTGGATTGCAACAGGGCCGAACTGGCCGCAAGCGGCGCGCGGCCGCCCATGTCCCGTCCATAACGCCCGCCGCCGCGCGAAAAGCCGCCGCCCTGCCCTTGCTGGCGCGAACGGCCGAACAATTGGTTGAGCCGATCGCGCAGATCGTCGAGATAGTGCCGGCGCAGGGTCTCGTCACGGATCTGGCCTGCGGCCTCGCGCAAACGGCGTTCAAGGCCGGCGCGGCGCTCCGGCGTGTCGAGCGGCTGGACCTCAGCCTCGCGCAGAAACAACATTTCCACCAAGGGCTTCGCCGCAGCCAACACGGCCTCGATCGCCTCGCGGCCGCCGGCGCGGGCGAGATCGTCCGGGTCCTGGCCCTCGGGCAGCAGCGCGAAACGCAGGGAGCGGCCGGGCGCGATCAAGGGCAGCGCGGTTTCCAAAGCGCGAAACGCCGCCTTGCGTCCGGCGCGGTCGCCATCGAAACAAAGGATCGGCTCCTCGGCCATTTTCCAGAGCAATTCGCACTGGTCCGCCGTCAGCGCGGTGCCGAGCCCGGCGACGACATGGGGAAAACCGGCGAGACTCATGGCGATGACGTCGACATAGCCCTCGACCGCCACCACCGTCCCGCGCTCATGGGCGGCCTTGCGGGCGTTGTGCAGATTGTAAAGGTTGGCGCCCTTGTGAAACAAAGGCGTTTCAGCCGAATTCTTGTATTTCGGCTGCACGTCCTTGGCGAGCGCCCGCCCGCCGAAAGCGATCACCCGGCCGGAACGGTCCCAGATCGGGAACATCAGCCGGTCGCGGAAGAAATCATAAGGAACCGCGATATCCGGGCCATGCGTCAGCAGCCCGGCCTCGATCATGGTTTCGGCCGAACAGCCCTTTGACGCCAGATAATCGCGCAGACCAAAACGATCGGACGGCGAATAGCCGAGCCGGAATTTTTCGCGCGCTTCGCCGGCGAGACCGCGCTCGGTCAGATAGGCCCGCGCCTTGGCCCCATTGGGGCCGCGCAATTGCCTTTCGAAGAAATCCGCCGCCAGCTCCAGCGCTTCGAGCGCGGTGGCGCGCTTTTTCTCGGCCGCCGCGGCCTCGGGCGAGGCGACCGGCATGGCGAGCCCGGCCATGGCGGCGAGCCGCTCCACCGCCTCGGGAAAGCCGATACCCTGGGTTTCCATCAGGAAATTGAAATGATCGCCATTCTTGCCGGCGGAAAAGTCGTAATAGAAGCCCTTCTGGTCATTAACGTAGAAGGAGGGCGTTTTTTCCGCGTTGAAGGGCGACAGGCCGCGCCATTCGCGGCCCTCCTTCTTCAGCCTCACGCTCTGGCCCACGACTTCCGACAGCGGAAGCCGCGCCCGGATCTCATCGAGGAAGGACGGCGGAAATTTCATCTTTTTCCAGGCGAAGGCGCGTCGAAGAGAGATGGGGAGGCCGCCCGCCCGGCGCAATGCGCGGCAGGTGCTTGTCGCCGCTATCCACAGGGCGGTCATGCAAAAAACGTTTCGCCGCCATCTTGTAGACGCGCGAAGCACAGACAGATAGAGAGTGGCCGCCAGCGGCGGATCGCATAATTCAGGTCGAGGACGC
>NZ_JAYSBG010000424.1:0-2715 GCF_041915505.1 Rhodoblastus sp.
TTCGCCGTTCCGGCCTGCCCGGCCTGCGGCGCCGTGCTGAAGCCGGATGTGGTGTTTTATGGCGAAAGCGTCCCGCGCGAACGCGTCGACACGGCCTTGGCGGCTCTGGACGCGGCCGACGCCATGCTGGTCGTCGGCACGTCGCTGATGGTCTATTCGGGCTTCCGTTTCGCCGAACGCGCGGCGGCCTCGGGCAAGCCGATCGCCGCGATCAATCTCGGACGCACCCGCGCCGATCATCTGCTGGCGCTGAAGACGGCGCAAAGCTGCGACGCCGCGCTCGCCTTCCTGCTTTGACCCGCCTCAAGCCGGCGCGGACGCCGCATCGACCAGATGCAGGATCGAGCGATAGCGCCGGCCGGAATGGGCGGCGAGGCCGATTTCGCAAGTGCGGCTGGAGGAATAGCCCTCGTGGCAGGCCTCGGGCAGGCTTTCCTTCAGATGACGCAAGGCGTGGTCGTTCAACTCCGGCTGTGAAAAGCCCTTGTCGCCGGCGAAGCCGCAACAGGTGACGCCGGGCGGCGCGATCACCTGTTCCGCGCAGGCGCCGGCGACCTCGACCAAAGCCGAGGCCAAGCCGGCCTTGCGCAGCGAGCAGGTGACATGGACCGCGACGGTTTCGGGCAGGCGCCGCAGGGCGAGCCGGGGCGCGATGGCGTCGCGCAGGAATTGCACGAGATCGACCGGCCGAAAGCGCGGGCCGGAAAAAGCCGCCATGCGCGTAGCGCAGGGCGAGGTGTCGAACACCAGCGGAATGGCTTCGTCGTCGGAGGAAAGCTTTCGCGCCAGCTCCTCCGCCTTGGCCTTGGCGATGTCGGGAAAACCCTTCGAGGCGAAGGGCTGGCCGCAGCATAATTCGTCGAGGCCCTCCGGCAGGACCAGCCGATAGCCCGCGCGCGCGAAAACCCGCGCCGCGACGTCCAGCAGCGGCGGGCTGTTGTCGCCGGCCGCCGGCCCCATCGCCCGGCTGGCGCAGGAGGGGAAGAACAGTACCGGCCGCAATCCGGCGTCCGCCGAGGCGGGCGTCGCGCCCGGCCAGGCCGGCCCGGGCATAGAGGACGACAGGCGCGGCAGGCCAAGGGCGCGATGGGCGGCGTCCGCCGCCTTTTGCACCATTTCGTCGCCGAGCAAGCGACGCGCCAGTCCGGCGGCGGCGAGGCCTGCGCGGGTCCCGTTGAGGGTCAAGGCGAAATGATCGGCGACGCCGGCCGCGACCTTTTTCGCCATGTCGCCGCGTTTCGCCGCGCGCACAGTGCGGATGAAAGCGCCGGTGTCGATGTCGAGCGGACAGACCGTCGAGCAGAGCGAACAGCCGGCGCAGGTGGCGTCGCCCGCATAATCATAGGCCGTTTCCATTGCGGCGAGCTGCGGCGCGAATGGATCGTCGCAACGCAGGCGCCGCATCTCGCGCGCCGCCGTAATGCGCTGGCGCGGCGACAGGGTCAGGCCCTTGGACGGACATTGCGGCTCGCAGAAGCCGCATTCGATGCAGGAATCCACTAGCGGCGAGACCGCCGGCATGGGCTTGAGATTTTTCAGATGGATTTCGGAATCGTCATTGAGAACAACGCCGGGATTGAGCAAGTTTTCGGGGTCAATCAACGCCTTGATCCGCCGCATGGCGGCGGTCGCGACCGCGCCCCATTCGCGCTCGACGAAAGGCGCCATATTGCGCCCCGTGCCGTGCTCGGCCTTGAGCGAGCCGTCATATTTACCGACCACCAGCTCCGCCACGGCCTCCATGAAGGCGGCGTAGCGTCTGATCTCCTGATCGGAATCGAAGCCCTGCGCAAAGACGAAATGGAGATTGCCCTCCAGCGCATGGCCGAAAATGATCGCCTCGCGATAGTCATGGGCGTCGAGCAAGGCGCGCAAATCGGTGGTCGCTTCGGCGAGCCGCTCGACCGGAAAGGCGACGTCCTCGATGATGACCGTGGTGCCAGGCGGCCTCTTGCCGCCGACGGCCGGGAAAGTGCCCTTGCGTATGTCCCACAGCCGGCCGGATTCGACCGGATCGGAGGTGAAATTCACGCCGTTCAGGGTATTCGCCGGGTCGACGATCGCGACGATCTCTTCAAGCTGCGCACGCAAGACTTGCGCGTCGGCGGCGCGCGATTCGATCAGCAGGGCGGAAGCGTCGGGGCCGAGCGCGTCGACATCGACCGGCATGCCCTTCTTGTGCTTCACGCTTTCGAGCGAGGCGCGGTCGAGCAATTCGACCGCTTCGACCGGCGCGCTTTTCAACGCGGTCACCGCGCGGCAGGCGGCGGCGAGATCGGCGAACACCACCAGAGCCGAGGCCTTGTCCCGATAATCCGGCACGGTGCGGTAATCGACGCGCGACAGGAAGCCGAGCGTGCCCTCCGAGCCGATCATCAGATGGGCGAGAATCTCGACCGGATCGTCGAAATCGACCAGGGCGTTGATGGCGTAGCCGGTGGTGTTCTTGCGCCGGTATTTTTCTTTTATGCGCGCGGCGGTCGTTTCGTCGGCCTTGATCTCCCTGGACAGCGCAGCGAGGCTGTCGAGCAGCGCCTTGTGCGAGACGCGGAAGGCCGCGACGCTGGACGGATCGGCGGTGTCCAGCGTCACGCCGTCGGCGAGCGCCAGGCGCAGGCTGGCGAGCGTATGATAGGAATTCTGCCCGACGCCGCAGCACATGCCGGAGGCGTTATTGGCGGCGATGCCGCCGATCTTCGCCGTGGCGATGGAGGC
>NZ_JAYSBG010000425.1:0-2711 GCF_041915505.1 Rhodoblastus sp.
CGGTCGCCGCGCACCATCGTGCGCTCGGCCGAACATTCCAGCCGGATGCGGTTTTCGCGCGCCATCGGCGCCAAGGCGTCGATCACCTGCTGCGCCACGGCGGCGAGATCGACCGCCGCGCGCGGCTGCAGATGCAGGTGCTGCTCGATGCGCGACAGCGAGAGCAGATCGTCGACCAGCCGAGCCATGCGGCGCGCCTGCTCCAGCATGATGCCGAGGAATCGGTCGCGCGCCGCCTCGTCGCCGCGGGCCGGGCCCTGCAGGGTTTCGATGAAGCCGAGCAGCGAGGCGAGCGGCGTGCGCAATTCATGGCTGGCGTTGGCGACGAATTCGACCCGCATCTTTTCCAGCCGCCGCATCTCGGTCGCGTCATGCAGGTTGAGCGCGACGAAACGCGCGTCAACGGATTCGAAGGCCGCGACATGAACCTGGAACAGCCGCTCGACCGGCACGCGGTCGAGCCAGGTGACGTCCTCCGCCTGGCCCGAAACCATCACGCGGGCGATGGCGTCATGCAGGTCGACCGCCCGCAGGGTCGAGGCCAGCGGCCCCATCAGCCGCAAATGCGGGAACAACGCGCGCGCGGGGCCGTTGGCGGCGACCAGCCGGACCGATTCGTCCACCACCAGCACCGGCTCCGGCAGAGCGTCGATCAGACTGGCGACAAGCCCCCCTACAGGGTCGATTTCTTCGTCCATTCGAACCGGTACAAGCCTCAGACGCCTTCTTCCCCATCGCTCTGGGCCCGATTCAATTGGTCGCGCAGAGCATCCCAGCGGCGGCCGCCTTCATTCGCGCCGAGAAGAGCCAGAGCCAATACGAAAGGTATGACATAATAAAGAATGCGGAACATCAGCAGCGAGGCCAGCAGCGCCTCTTGCGACGGCGCGGGCATGACCTTCAGCATGGTGGCCTCGAACACGCCGATGCCGCCGGGCGCGTGGCTGACGATGCCGAGCAGGCAGGCGAACACATAAATCGCCGCGAAGGTGAAGAAATCCAATCCCTCGCGGCTCGGCAGCAGCACATAGAGCACCGCCGCCGCGCTGCACAGGTCCATCACGCCGAGCGCAATCTGGCCGAGCGACAGGCTCAGGCCCGGCAGCTCCAGCGAAAGCCCCTGAACCCGTGCGCGGCGCGGGCGCGCCGAAACCCAGTAGAGATAGGCCCCGATGGCCGCCAGCACGCCGAATCCGATCAGGCGGTTCATATTGACGGCGAGGTGGTCGATATACGAGATCGGCTCGGCCTCGACCAGCAGGCCGAAGGCGATGACCACCGCCATGCCGAGCCAGAAGGTGACGCCGGCGACCACCGTCAGGCTGGCGATCTTGCCCGGCCGCACCCCCGCCCGCGAATAGATCCAGTAGCGCACCGTGCCGCCGGTGAAGATCGGGAAGCCGAGCGTGAAGGAGACGGCATAGGAGGTGAAGGAGGCCAGGGCCGTGGTGCGATAGGGCACCCGCAATTTGAGCTGCCGCAGCGCGATGGCGTCATAGCCCGTCAGCATCAGATAGGAGCAGGCGGTGAACAGCAGGCCGAGGGCGATCTGGTTGGCCGAAGTGGCGGCGAAGGCCGCGCGCAGCTCGGCCATGTTCAGATTGGTCAGGGTCCGGCCGAGCACGATGACCGCGACCAGGACGACGATCAGGCTGGCGGCGGCGCCGAGCCGGGCTATCAGCTTGCGGCGCCGCTCGGCGGCGGCGAGCAGCGCGGCGCGCTCGCTTTGTCGCGACGACAGGGACGCCGGACCCGAGGCCGAATCCGATGCGTCGGACGCCTCTGCTTCACGCTCCTGATCGCTCCCCATACGGTCCATCGCTGACGCTGCCCGAGCGGAAATCCATCGGATCGGGAACGGCTTGGCGCCTTGTTCCACACAACCCGGGCGGAAAAAGGGTGAAAGCCGCGATCGCCCGACCACGCTGCGCCCGGCTTGCGGACGCCGGCGTTCGTTTACGGCGCCAACCCCGGTTCGGCAAGTCGTCCTTGCGGCCATCGCCTTGACCGGGACGCAAACAAACGGGGGCGCGGTCGCCCACGCCCCCGTTGTCCTCCCCGGACGGACGCCGGCGCGCCGACGTCAATTGATGATTCTCAATTGTTTCTATTCCGCGATCTTCGCGTGCGACTTGCGTTGTTGCGCCGGCATGGTCTCGTCGCCGGCAAATTTCACCAGAATATCCTCGTCGCGGATGATATATTGGCAGGCCAGACGGAAATGCGGCGGCATGTCATTGACTTCGGCCGCAGCGACTTCGGACTTCGAAATCTTGCCGAGCTGCTTGAGCATTTCCTTTTCCTTCTCGGTAAGGGAAATGGCGTGGGTCGCCTTGCTCAGCACCGTGACCTCGACGAGGCAGGAGCCGCATTCGCCGTCCTGGCAGTCGAAGGGAATCGGAATTTTGGCGTCCTTGGCGAGCGCCAGCAAAGTGCCGCGGTCGCCCGCGACGGCGTAGACGGTCACGTCGCGGGACAGCGACGGAGACGAAAAGGTCACATTGGCCATGGAATCCTCCAAATCTTTCTGCTTGCGAAGCCGCGCTTCCTCCGCGCGAGCGGCAGCAAGACCCATGCCCACGATTAATTTCATGATTTCAATGGGTTGATCGCGCGACACAGCCTGTCGCCCGCCGGACAAATTGTTTCGCCCCGCGCAACCGCGAAACGAAGGCGACAGCCTGCGTCGGTTCAGCGACGGCTTTGTCGAA
>NZ_JAYSBG010000426.1:0-2706 GCF_041915505.1 Rhodoblastus sp.
GACACCGTGCTGGCGACGATCGACGAATTGCGGGAGATGGGCATGACCGTCGCGCTCGACGATTTCGGCGCGGGCTATTCGTCGCTCGCCTATCTCAGCCGGTTCCGTCCGAACAAGGTCAAGATCGACCAATGTTTCGTGCGCGACATGGCGAAAAACGGCGCGGCGCTCGCCATCATCAAGGCGGTCAAGGCGATTGTCCGGGAACTCGATATCGAAATGCTGGTCGAGGGCGTCGAGACCATGCAGCAGTTCGAGATCCTGCTCGCCAACGGCGCCGACGAGGCGCAGGGCTATCTGTTCAGCAAGCCGCGCCCCGCGCGCGAGATCGCGCGCTTCGTCGCCGATCCAGCGCAACTGGTGCGCGGGAGAAAATTGATCACCGAGAAAAACGCGCCCTGGGTGAAGGTCTGCGAACGCGTCAACCCGGCTCTGGCGCAAAGCGTGAATTGAGGGCGGCGCGCGGTTTGCGCGCGCCGCATCAAAGGCGCCGCCGATTACGGAGCGGGAACGACCCGATAATAGACGCCGTTCGCGCCATAGGCCGGCTGGAGCCAGCCGGAGCCGCAACGGTAGAAGACCGCGCCGCCCATCGCTTCATAGGCGCATCCCGAGGGCAGATAGGCGTAGGTCCCGCCGATCGGCCAGGCGGCAGCCGCCGCCGTCGCAACCGCCGCGCCCGCGACGGCGCCCGCCGCCACCGCGCCCGCGCCCCAGCAACCCGGGCAACCGCCGCCATAGGCGCCGACCACGACCGGGGAATGATAATAGGCGCCGCCATGCCACGCGCCGCCATAAGCGCCGCCGTGGTAGACGCCGTCGGGACCGGCGGCCGTGCCGTGCCAGAATCCGCCCGCATCGCTGAAATGGGCGGCGCCGTGCGGGCCGACATAGGTGCCGTGCGCGAAGCCGCCGGCGTCGCCTGCGTGGAACCCGCCGGCATGGAACCCTCCGAAGCCGCCGGCCCGGAAGAAGGCGTTGGCGGGTTGCAGGGAAAGCGCCGCGATCACGGCGATGAATAGGGCAATGAAGGACTTTCTCATCGCGAAATCTCCTGTGCCTGGAAGTACGGGCTTATTTCTTGTCCGCCGGGGCGGCGGGAGCGGGGTGCGGCGCGGGATCCTCCGGCGCGGCGAACGGGATACGTTTCGCCTTGGCCGCCTTTTCAGAGGCGAAAGCCGTCGCCTCGACCTTCTCGCCCAGCTTCCAGTTGGAAAAGTCTACCTGGTAAAGCGCGCGCGCCGGCTCATTCGCATAGACGACCGCGATCCTGCGGGGCAGGTGGTCCTCGGCGCCAAGCCAGATCTGCCCGGCCGCTTCTTCGCCGGCGATGGCGATCATGTCGGTCTTCACGCCGCCAACGACGATCGATTGTCCGATATAGAAGGCCGAATGCAGATTATGCGACAGTTCGGCATAAGGATCGGACGCAAGCACATCCGCGAAGGGGAAATAGATCGCGGCCTTGTTCCAGACTTCCTCAAGCAGCTTGTCGACGGTCGGCGGCGCATCCGCGACGGCCACGAGATCGGCCGACGGAATATAGGCCATCATGGCCTTGCCGTCGTAATAGAACTCGTCCGGTGTGCCGTCGCCAACGGTGATGACGCGCAGCTTGTCGGGGCGCTGCAACGTCACCTGGCTGAGCGTGGAGAAGAACAAAGGCTGGCCATTGGCTGCGGCGCGCTCATAGGTCGCGACCGCGTCGAACGAGACGGTCTGGGCGCCTGCGAGCGCCGCGCTGGCCGCCTTGAGCAGGTCGATCGCCTTGGGTTCGATCGCCGAGGCGGGGGCGGGCGGCGCGGCGGGGGCGGGCGGCGCGGCGGGCGGAGCATTCTGCGCCATGACCGCCGGCGCGGCGGCGGCGAGCGTCAGGCCCAGGCATAGGCCGATCGTCAACTTCTTTGGCATTTCCGGATGGCTCCCTTGCTGCGGCGAACCTGTTTGAAAATGACGGTTCGCCTCAAAAAACGCGACACAGACCAACATGTTCGAAAGAGGATGAAACCCTAGCATTTCCCGGCGAGTCGCGCCAATACGGCGCGCGGCCCCGGAAAGATCGCAAAATAAGTCCTACGACAGTTTTCTTGCGCGAAGACGACAGCCAGGAGCGCCGGCGCGACAGGCCGGAGACACGCCGCGAAAGGGATAAAAAGCGAAAGCGCCTGTAAGCGCTCAGAAGGCGTAGGTGATCGCCGCCTGGGGGCCGAGAACCGTTTCCTGGAAGCGGAAGTTATGGGTGAAATCGCTCCGCTGCTGCTCATAGAGATAGAGCGCGCGGAAGCCGACCGTGCTCGAAATGGATGGGGTCCAGTTGTAGCCGACGGCGCCGAAGGTCTGCCAGGTCAGGCTGTTGCTGTAGCCGCCGATATCCGCCTCTCCCGTCAGGAACCATTTGTCGTTGAGCCGGTACCGTCCGGTCAGCCCGATGATCGGGTCCACCCAATCCTTGCTTTGCGAATTGTACGGGTTGAAGCCCGGAACAGCCGTGTTCAAGCCGAGATCGACGCCGACATTGACGTAGCGCGCGCCCGCGATGGCGAACAGGCTGAGATTGGGATCCTGGAACGGGAGTTTTACGCCTGCGAAGCCAGTCAGGATCGTTTCGTCGAGGCGCATATGGGCGGTGACGCCGCCGAATGGGCCAGCGGCGTGTTTGAAGCTCGCGCCTGCCGATACGGCGGTCCAGTACAGATCGACGCCGAG
>NZ_JAYSBG010000427.1:0-2705 GCF_041915505.1 Rhodoblastus sp.
TCGCGCAATATTCCAGCGCCTTGTCGCCGGTGTCGGCCTCGACGCTCTGGAAATGCAGCAGGCCGAGGATACGGCCGGAGACCATGCGGATCACCGCCGAATCGTCAATGACCAGACCCCGTTTCATAGCTCTTTCCTCGTCCTCGCCTCATCGCCGCCGCCGCGCGCAAAGGCTCGTCTGCAACTATGAGGCGAAGACCTGAAAAAAAGGCTAAGAGACAGGTTCAACCACGTGCTGCGCCGCCAGCCAGCGCTCGGCCTCCAGCGCCGCCATGCAGCCGAGGCCCGCCGCCGTCACCGCCTGGCGATATTTGTCGTCGGCGACGTCGCCGGCCGCGAACACGCCCTCGATATTGGTCGCGGTCGAATCCGGCGCGGTCTTGATATAGCCATTGCTTTTCAGCGCGATCTGGCCGGCGAAAAGCTCGGTCGCCGGCTTGTGGCCGATGGCGACGAACACGCCGTCGAGCGCGAGGGTCTCGGTCGCGCCGGTCTTGACGTTCTTGATGCGCAAGGCCTCGACCGACAAAGGCGCCTCGCTGCCCAGGATCTCGTCCACCGCGCTGTCCCAGCGGATCTCGACATTGGGCCGCGCGAACAGGCGTTCCTGCAAGATGCGCTCTGCGCGGAAGCTGTCGCGGCGATGGATGACCGTGACCTTTTCGGCGATATGGGAGAGATAAAGCGCCTCCTCGACCGCCGAATTGCCGCCGCCGACCACCGCGACCTTCTTGCCGCGGAAGAAGAAGCCGTCGCAGGTGGCGCAGGCCGAGACGCCGAAGCCTTTGAACTTTTCCTCGCTCGGCTCGCCCAGCCATTGCGCCTTGGCGCCGGTGGCGATGATGAGCGCGTCGGCGGTATAGACCTGGCCGGAATCGCCCGTCAGGCGGAACGGCCTTTGGCCCAGTTCGACATCGGAAATATGGTCGCTGACCAGCCGCGCGCCGACATGCTCGGCCTGGGCGCGCATCTGCTCCATCAGCCACGGCCCCTGGATCGGCTCGGCGAAGCCGGGATAATTTTCGACGTCGGTCGTGATCATCAATTGGCCGCCGGCGTCGAAACCCGCGATCAGCATCGGCTGCAGCATGGCGCGCGCGGCATAGATGGCGGCGGTATAGCCGGCCGGGCCTGAGCCGATGACGACGACTTTGGCGTGGATGGGCGACGATTCGACGTTCGACATGAATTCCCCCGGACGGCGGCGAAGCGCGGCCGCGCTTCAAAGTCCGCTGGAGATAGGCGAAAGCGTGTCGTTCCTCAAGCCGGGACGCGCGAATCCCGCCGCGCGCCTGTCGTCCGATCTCGCGCGGCCGCGTCCGAGCGGCGTCAGAAAAAGAACGCCACGTCATTGTTATTTATGGCTTACAAAATATTAACAGCCGCAAGCTTATGCTGCGCCATAAAGCCCGCGCTATCAGCCGAAATCACGCAAGGTCGCTTCCTTTGATAGTCGAGCCGTTGCCGAACGGAGCCCTCCATGGCGCAGGAAGAGCTTAAATTTACGATTCCTGCCAATGCGAAAACGGGCCAGCCCGCCATCGCGGTCGACATCATCCTCACGATCAGCAATACCGCCAACAGCGACGGCTCCTATACGGTGACCAGTGCTTCCGGGACCTATGGCGCCCTGCAAGTGATCGGCGTGACGGCGGCCAGCACGGACGGAAGCGACAACAAACTCTTTCTGAACGGACAGCCTTTCGTCGATTTCGGCGGAATAACCTTCGTGACCAACGGAACGCCGAACGCCGCCGGAACCGGGCCGGCGGCCGACGTCAATTTCTTCTATACCGGGACGGGCGCCACGCCCAACAATGTCTATGCCGTCGATACGGCGACGCCGTCGGCCGTGACGACGGGTTCGGTGAGCGTCAACGTCATCTGTTTCATGCCGGGCACGATGATCCGCACGCCGACCGGCGAAGTCGCGGTCGAAACGCTGGAGCGCGGCGACCCGGTTGTGACCGCCGATGGCCGCGCGCAGCCGGTGCGCTGGATCGGCCGCCGGACCGTTTCGACGCATTTCGCCGATCCGCTCCGCGTGCTGCCGATCCGCATCAAGGCGGGCGCGCTGGGCGAATCCGCGCCGTCGCGCGACCTGCTGGTTTCGCCCGATCACGCCATTTTCGTCGGAGACGCCCTGATCCACGCCGGAGCGCTGGTCAATAGCGTCACGATCGTCCGCGAGACCAGGGTTCCGACCGTCTTCACCTATTATCATGTCGAACTGGACGATCATGCGCTGATTCTCGCCGAGAACGTTCCGGCGGAAACCTTCGTCGACAATGTCGATCGCGGCAATTTCGACAATTGGGTCGAGCACGAGGCGCTCTATCCGGGCGGCAAGGCCATCGCCGAACTACCCCATGCGCGGGTGAAAGCCCATCGGCAGGTCCCGGCCCGCATTCGCGCCCTGCTCGCGGCGCGCGCCGAGCTTATGGCCGAGAGCTTGGACCCGATCGTGCGGGCGGCGTCCTGAACGCGGCCCGCCTCAGGCCACCACAAGCATATCGCGCAGCAGAACCGCCATATGGACCGCCTTGCGGCCGCTGCCGTCCTTGATCTGGTGCCGGCAGGAAAAGCCGTCGGCCACGATCACGTCCTGCGGCTTGGCCGCGCGCACCGCCGGCAGCAAGGCCAGTTCCGCCATTTGCTGCGAGGCTTCGTAATGTTCGGCTTCGAAGCCGAACGAGCCGGCCATG
>NZ_JAYSBG010000428.1:0-2702 GCF_041915505.1 Rhodoblastus sp.
ATGACTTCCGAGCTGCGCCAGCAGCAGAACCGACTGATCGCGGCCAATCATCTGATGGACGAGCGCCGCGTCTTCACCGAGGCCGTATTGTTCGGCGTGCCGGCGGCGGTGATCGGCGTCGGGGCGCGCGGCGACGTCACCGTGCTCAATCCGTCCGCGCGGCTGCTGGTGAGCCATGAGGGCGAGGAGGCGGAACAGGCGATCGGGCGGCCGCTGGCCGATGTTCTGCCCGAGCTCGGCGCCATTCTGCAGGAGGCGCGCGGCGCCTATTCGCGGATGTTGCAGCGGCAGATCGTGTTGCGGCGCGGCGCGCGCGAGCGGACCTATAATGTCCGCATCACGCCGGGGCCGGTCAATCGCGGCGAGCGCACCTTCGTCGCCACGCTGGACGACATGACCGATCTCGTTTCCGCCCAGCGCACGGCGGCCTGGGCCGATGTCGCGCGCCGCATCGCCCATGAGATCAAGAATCCGCTGACCCCCATCCAGCTCTCGGCGGAACGGCTCAAGCGCAAATATGGCCGGGTCATTACGGCCGACAAGGACGTGTTCGATCAGTGCACTGATACGATCATCCGTCAGGTCGACGACATCAAGCGCATGGTGGACGAGTTCTCGTCTTTCTCGCGCATGCCCAAGGCGCAATTGGCGACCGACGATCTCTCCGCCTGCGTCGAGCAGGTGCTGTTCCTGATGCGGGTCGGCCATCCCGATGTCGCCATTTCCGGCGCCTATCCGCCGGAAACGTTGATCGCGCGCTTCGACCGGCGGCTGCTGTCGCAGGCTTTGACCAATATTGTGAAAAACGCCACCGAGGGCATCGCAGCGACCGATATGGAGGGCCGCGCGCCGAAAATCGACGTCAGCCTGCGCGTCGAGGAGGGCGAGGCGGTCATCGATGTCGAGGACAATGGCAAGGGTTTTCCGCGCGAGAACCGGGCGCGGCTGCTGGAGCCCTATATGACCACGCGCGCGGAAGGCACCGGCCTCGGCCTGCCGATCGTGGCGAAGATTCTCGAAGATCATGGTGGCGGCATCGAACTGCTCGACGCGGCCTCCGGCCAGGGCGCTCTGGTGCGCCTGCATTTCCCGGTCGCTGCGCCCGGCGCGGCGGCGGAAGACGCGGCGGGCAAACCAGAATCCGCCGAAAAAGCTTGAGCGAAGGTTGAACATGGCGCACGACATTCTGATCGTCGATGACGAAGCCGACATTCGCGAACTCGTCTCCGGCATTCTGGAGGACGAGGGCTATTCCACGCGCACCGCGCGCAATTCCGACGAGGCGCTGGCGGCGATCGAGGCGCGCCGACCGCATATGATCTTTCTCGATATCTGGATGCAGGGCTCCAAGCTCGACGGCCTGCAATTGCTCGAATCCATCAAGCGCCACCATGAGAACCTGCCGGTGGTGATGATTTCAGGCCATGGCACGATCGAGACGGCGGTCACCGCCATCCGTCAGGGCGCCTATGATTTCATTGAAAAGCCGTTCAAGGCCGACCGTCTGGTGCTGGTGGCCGAACGGGCGCTGGAGACCTCGCGCCTGCGCCGCGAGGTGAGCGAGCTGAAGGCGCGTTCGGCCGGGTCCAACACCCTGGTCGGCCATTCGCAGGCCTTGCAGCAGCTCAAGCAATTGATCGAGCGCGTGGCGCCGGCCAATTCGCGCATTCTGATCACCGGCGCGCCGGGCGTCGGCAAGGAGTTGGCCGCGCGCGCGATCCATGAATCGTCGTCGCGCGCCGGCGGGCCTTTTGTGGTTATCAACGCCGCCGCCATCGCCGCCGAGACCATGGAAATGGAATTGTTCGGCGTCGAGGCCCGCGAGGGCCGTCCGCGCAAGACCGGCGCCCTCGAAGAGGCCCATGGCGGCACGCTTTATATCGATGAAGTCGCCGATATGCCGCGCGAGACCCAGGCCAAGATTCTGCGTGTGCTGGTCGATCAGAATTTCACCCGCGTCGAGGGCGCCACGCGGGTCCATGTCGATGTGAGGGTGATTTCATCGTCGGCGCGCGACCTGCCGCGCTCCATTGCGGAAGGGACGTTCCGCGAGGATCTGTTCCATCGGCTGTCGGTGGTGCCGGTGCGGGTGCCCTCGCTGGCTGAGCGGCGCGAGGACATTCCCGAACTGATCGCCTTTTTCATGGACCAGCTCGCGGCGAATTCGGGCCTGCCGCGGCGAAAAATCGGCGACGACGCCATGGCCGTGCTGCAATCGCATGACTGGCCGGGCAATATCCGCCAGTTGCGCAACAACATCGAGCGCCTCATGATCCTGACCGGCGGCGACCCGGAGGCCGAGATCACCGCCGAAATGCTGCCCCGCGAGATCGGCGCGCTGGTGCCTTCGACTCCGACCGGCTCGGGCGGCGAGAAACTGATGAGCCTGCCGCTGCGCGACGCGCGCGAAGTGTTCGAGCGCGAATATCTCGTGGCGCAGATCAACCGTTTCGGCGGCAATATTTCGCGTACAGCGGAATTCATCGGGATGGAGCGCTCGGCCCTGCACAGGAAGCTGAAGTCGCTCGCAATCGACTGATCGATCGCGTCGGACCATCCGAATGAATTTCTCACGGTTCTCTCACGATTTCCTGACCCAATTTTTTGCCGGGTCAGCAGATTGCGGCGCTGTCAGCGCCATTGATTGCCGCAGCGACTCATGACGAAGCCCCGGATCGCCCGATTTTTTCTGTTCCTGTTCT
>NZ_JAYSBG010000429.1:0-2699 GCF_041915505.1 Rhodoblastus sp.
GATGATGATCGTCCTGCATCCCGCGCACAGGCTCGCAATGCGAAACGCCATTCGTGTCGCCGATTTGGACGGAGAGCGTTACGTCAACCGCGCGAGATGTGAGTTCAGAGGCTATGTCGGCGCGTTCTTCAAGGAACAGGGCGTCAATTGCGAGGTCGTATTCCGTAGCGAACGCGACGACTGGGTCTTGGCCATGATCGCATCCGGCCAGGGGTTTGGCTTCATGCCCGAGACCTGCGTCTCAAACGTCGGCGTGGTGACCCGTCCGCTGATCGATCCGGAAATATGGCGCGAGGTCAACCTCGTGACCGTACGAGGCCGCCCGCACTCGCCCGCGGTAGCGGCGCTCGTTAAGGAGGCGACGCGGATCGGCTGGAAAGGCGATCCGACGCTGCCGGCGAACGCGCCGCCGGACTCGGCGGTGGTGATTGGGCGCGCCGCGCCGATGTCGGCGCCGCGCCCGGACCGTGGACTGGAAACGGCATCAAAGCCAAGTTGAAGCGCATCGTCGCTTCGCCGACGAGGGCCCCACGGCGTCAATCCAGTGCGCCGCAGAAACCCTCGCATGCGCCGCGCGTCAGCGGACGGGGCAAAATCCAAAAACCCGTTGCCCGTCGCAATCATTGGAAACGCCGCCAGCCTGATAAAGGCCCTGAAAGCTGGTCGCGGGCATATGATTCACGATCCTGGCGCCGGCGCGGTGGTGACGATGAACGGTGTCGGCGTTGGCTCCGTTCGAAGCAAGCCCGGCGACCGCAAGCGTGACGATGGCGAACAATGTTTTCATGTTCCGATCCTTTCTACGGTTCCGCAGTGGGACAATTCCCTTCTGCACGAGTGATTTGGCCATAGGGATCGACGAAATTGAAATATCCGCTGACAATAGGTTCGATAGCCTGCGGCTATCCTTCTCAAGCCGGCCGCTCGCTCGATGGTCCGCTGCAAAACCAAATCATGGCGGAATGAAGCGCTTTGGCGCGACCCCCGCGTCGAGGCGAATTGGACATTGCCGAAATCGGGGATTCGAGAGGCGATGGAAATCTCCGCGCCCTCCAAAACCGAAAAAAGTACTGCGATTTCGGGATTTTAGAATTGTTTTGCCTGCTGCCGATATCGGATAGCAGTGTCGTAATTGCATATCTACTCTGCACTCTTGGCATTGCTTCCTTGCCGTCATCGGACTTCGCGCGTCGGAGCGCATTGGCGAAAGCCAATTCCAGCGCGGGGTGGCGAGGCCGACGTTAAACGCGAAATGGAGTCCGTCCGCCCACGGACGCCAACCGAACATTCCACGTTCGGTGTCTGGAGCCATCCACTCCTCACCCTCCCAAGAGGCGGTGGATGGCTCTTTCAAGGGAATTCCTCGTGCGCGTCGACCAAGGCGCGAAAATAATCGGCGCAGCCGAAAAAACAAAAGAAATTGAAGCTCAGGAAGGACTAAAGCCTATGTCAACGTTTGAACCAGGACACCACCACGGGGTCGTCACCCATCACGAATTGAAACAATCGCTCAGCACGCTCCAGCTCTGGGGCATCGCCGTCGGCCTCGTGATTTCCGGCGAATATTTCGGCTGGAGCTATGGCTGGGCCTCGGCGGGCACGCTGGGCTTCCTCATCACCTCCGTGTTCATCGCCGTGATGTACACGACCTTCATCTTCAGCTTCACCGAACTCACGACCTCGATCCCGCACGCGGGCGGCCCCTTCGCCTATGCCCGCCACGCCTTCGGCGATTTCGGCGGCTTTGTCGCCGGCATTGCGACCCTGATCGAATTCGTCTTCGCGCCGCCGGCCATCGCTCTGGCCATCGGCGCCTATCTCAATGTCCAATATCCCTCGCTCGATCCCAAGCTCGCGGCGGCGGCGGCCTATCTCGTCTTCATGACGATGAACATTGTCGGCGTGCAGATCGCGGCGACCTTCGAGCTTTTCGTGACCATTCTGGCCATTATCGAATTGCTCGTGTTCATGGGCGTGGTCGCGCCGGGCTTCTCCATCGCCAATTTCGTCAAGGGCGGCTGGTCGGGCCAGGATGCGTTCTCCTCGGCCGCGCTTCCCGGCATTTTTGCCGCGATCCCCTTCGCAATCTGGTTCTTCCTTGCCATTGAAGGCGTCGCCATGGCGGCGGAAGAGGCGAAAGATCCGAAGCGCTCGATCCCGATCGCCTATATCGCCGGCATTATCACGCTTGTCGTTCTCGCCATTGGCGTGATGCTGTTCGCCGGCGCCGCTGGCGACTGGACCCAGCTGGCCAATATCAACGATCCGCTGCCGAAGGCGATGAAATTCATCGTCGGCGACAACAGCAACTGGCTGCACATGCTGGTCTGGATCGGTCTGTTCGGCCTGATCGCCTCGTTCCACGGCATCATCATGGGCTATTCGCGCCAGATCTTCGCCTTGGCCCGCGCCGGCTACATGCCGCCGTTCCTGGCGAAGGTGCACCCGCGTTTCAAGACCCCGCACCGCGCGATCATCGCGGGCGGCCTGGTCGGCCTCGCGGCGATTTTCAGCGACGAGATCGGCAGCTTCGGCGGCCAGTCGCTGACCGCCAATATCGTCACCATGTCGGTTCTGGGCGCCATCGTGATGTATATCGTCAGCATGCTGGCGCTGTTCACGCTGCGCAAGCGCGAGCCGAACATGGAGCGGCCCTACAAGACGCCGTTCTATCCGATCTTCCCGGCCATCGCGCTCGG
>NZ_JAYSBG010000430.1:0-2695 GCF_041915505.1 Rhodoblastus sp.
GCATTAACGGGTCGTAACCAAAGACCGTTGCGCGAGCCTTTCGCGCGGTTCGGGGAATGGCTGGCCGAGGCGGAAAAACACGAGATCAACGATCCCAACGCCATGTGTCTGGCGACGGTCGACGCGGACGGCCTGCCCAATGCGCGCATGGTGCTGCTTAAGGGCTTCGACGACGACGGCTTCGTGTTCTACACCAATCGCGAAAGTGCGAAGGGGCGGGAATTGACCGCTCAAAGCGCGGCGGCGGGCGTGCTGCATTGGAAGAGCCTGCGGCGCCAGTTTCGCTTTCGCGGTCTGGTCGAGCCGGTCAGCGACGCCGAATCGGACGCTTACTTTCACAGCCGCCCGCGCGACAGCCGCATCGGCGCCTGGGCCAGCCAGCAATCGCGGCCGCTCGAAAGCCGTTTCGCGCTGGAAAAGGCGGTCGCGGTCCATGCCGCCAAATTCAACATCGGCGCCGTGCCGCGCCCGCCCTATTGGGGCGGCTATCGCATCCGCCCCGTCGAGATCGAATTCTGGACCGACAAGCCGTTCCGTCTCCATGAGCGGCTGCGTTATACGCGCGAAAAGCCCGAGGGCGACTGGCTGACCGAGACCCTCTATCCGTGAGCCTGTCGCGCCGCCTTTATCCGGCGCAGCCGGCTCTGGCCGTCAGCGTCGCCGTGTTCCGCGAGGGCAAGGTTCTGCTCGCGTCGCGCGCGGAGGAGCCTTACCGGCGCCTGTTCACGCTGCCCGGCGGCCTGGTCGAGGTCGGCGAGACGGTCGAAGCCGCCGCCTTGCGCGAATTGCGCGAGGAGACCGGCGTGCTGGCGCGGCTCGTCGGCTTCAACCGGATGGTGGAGCACATCGCCCGCGACGATGCGGGGCGCGTCGAGCGCCATTATGTCATCCTGTCCTTCGCGGCGCGCTGGATCGCGGGCGAGGGCGAGCCCTCGCCCGAGGCCGCCGAAATCCTCTGGCGCGCGCCGGGCGATTACGAGGGGCTTTCCCTGACCCCGATGCTGTCCCATATAGTCGCAGACGCCATGCGAATCGTGGATGGCTCGGTATGAGATTTTCCGCGCGGTCGGCGCGTCTTCTGATGGTTGCTTTGGGATTTTGCGTGGCGGGCGAGGCAGCGACGCCCGCTCGCGCGCAATTCTTCTTTCCCTTTTTCGACAACCGCCCGAGCAAGAGGCCGGACGCCGACTTCTGGGGGCGGCGCCGCGACGACGATTCGGCCCCGCAAAGGCTGCGCCCCCGGCCGCATCGGGAAAAGCCGCGCGCCGCCGAAGGAAAAAAGCCGAAAGTCCCGGAGGCGGCCAAGGGACAGACCGTCGAGGCCAAGGCGAGCGACGCCCCGGTCGTCGAGGGGCCGCCGCCGCCCTATGAGCCGCAATTGCTTCGTTTGTCCGAAATCATGGGTGCGCTGACCTATCTGCAGACGATCTGCGGCGCCAATGTAGGCAAGACGAGCGGCGCGGAGCCCTGGCGCGAGCAGATGGAAAATCTGATGAACGCCGAGGCGGCGGGGCCGTCGCGTCGGGAAAAGCTCGCCGGCGCCTATAATCGGGGCCTGCAGGGCTATCAATTTTCCTATCACGCCTGCACGTCCAACGCCCAATTGGCCCGCCAGCGCTTCCTTGACGAGGGCGGGCAATTGGCCCACGACATCTCGGCGCGCTTCCGCGCCAATTGAGCCCGGCGAAGGGCGTCCGGGCGCTTCCATAGAGCGTTGTTTTTTCGTTGCGTTTTTCGCGCTGATTTTTCGTGACAAGGCGTGAAGAAATATTAACCGTTTCTTAAGACGCGGCTCGCCACGGACGCTTTGGCCCGCTAAGGTCGCAACTATCATGACTTTCGCGGCTTCCCCCTTTCCAGAAATCAGCGGCGCCGAAGACGAGCGCCGCGCGGCCCTCGCTTATGTCACCGAGGCGTTCGCCGAGGCGATCCTGGCGGGAATCGAGAGCGAAAGCTTCGCCCATGCCGCGCTTTTCGCGGCTTTGCAGGAACTGGTCGAAACCTATGGCGAGGAGGCGGTGGCGAGTTTCACCGGCCGCCTGCCGGAGCGGGTCCGGGCGGGCGAATTCACCATCGCGATGAAGCACTGAAAATCAGAAAGGCCGCCGCGCGGTCTGCGTCGCCGGATCGGGCAGGGCGAACAGCGCCGCGAGGCGCCGCAGCAGGCGGTCGGCCGGGCCGAACGACCGGGCGCGGCGATCCATCGAGCGTTCCGGCGCGACGAAATTCAGGGAAAGCGGCAGCGGCTCGCGCAGCAGCGGCTCAAAGGCGCGGCGCAGGCGCGCGCCCTGGCGCCGCCATTCGCTGGCGCGGCGCATGAGATCGGGCTGCGATTCGAGCGCGGCCGCGACTTCAGCGCTCCGGCTTTCGTCGAGCAATTCGTCGACCAAACGATGCAGATCGCCTTCGGTGACGGGGGCGGACGTCCGCCGTCCAGCCCAAGGGCGGTCGACCCAAGGGCGATTGGCCAAAGCGACGCTGGCCCACGAAAGGCCGACGCAGCGAATCGCGGCGAGATGGGAGCAGGCTTCGCCCGAGATCGCGCTCGCCAGCCGCGCCCTGGCGAAGGCCAGCCGCGCCAAAGCGCGCTCGGCCGGCATGTCCAGCACGGCGCCGGCCTGATCGTAATTGAGACGCTCCAGGGTGACGAGCGCGAGCAGGGCGCGCAAATCGAGATCGAGCCGGGGCAGCGCCC
>NZ_JAYSBG010000431.1:0-2667 GCF_041915505.1 Rhodoblastus sp.
GATTCTGATCAATACGTCCGAAACCACCAGCATGGCGCATTTCATCGACGCCCATACGTTCAAGATGCTCGACAGCGTGCTGGTGGACAAGCGCCCGCGCGTCGCGGTCTTCAACAAGGACGGCTCCCGGCTCTGGGTCAGCTCGGAGGTCGGCGGCTCGGTGGCGGTGATCGATCCGCAGACGCGCAAGATCATCAAGAAGATCCGCTTCGAGGTGCCGGGCCTGACGCGGGAAGAGATCCAGCCGGTCGGCATCCGCCTGACCAGCGACGGCAAGACGGCCTTCGTCGCGCTCGGGCCGGCCAATCGCGTCGCCGTGGTGGACGCCCAGACCTTCGAAGTCCGCAAATATCTGCTGGTCGGCCAGAGGGTCTGGCATCTGGCGCTGACCCCGGATGAAAAACTGCTGTTCACCACCAATGGCAATTCCAATGACGTTTCGGTGATCGACGTGGCGGCGCTCAAGGTGATCAAGACCATTCCCGTCGGCCAGGCGCCGCTCGGCGTGGTCTCGTCGCCGAACTGATTTTTCGCACGGAACGCGGGGAGAGATTCGATGAGGCTTTTCGCAGCCTTTGGCGCGCTGGCTCTGGCGCTGGGGGCGGCCGCTCCGGCGCCGGCCGCGCCGGCCGACGATCCCGACTGGCCCTGCGCCCAGCGCAAGACCGGGCCGATCAGCGTCGCGGCGGTCTGGGCGGGGCCCGATCTCGCCGAGGCCGGCCGCTGGGACGACGATTCGGAAGCCGCTGCTTTGGCGCGCAAGCTCGCCTCGCGGCGCACGCCGATCGACGAGATGGACGCCCTGATCGACGATTTCGCGGCCAAGGCGGGCGCCGACAAGGCGGCGCGGCTGACCCGCGCCTTCGCCGGGGCGATCGACCTGATCAATACGGAGCGCGACCGGGTCATCTCCGGGGTGACCCGCTACGCGCGCGGACAGAACAAGCTGGCGGAGAAGATCCGCGCCGAGGCCGACAAGATCAGCGACGCCGAGGAGGACAAGGAGGTGTCGTCGCCGCAGGCGCTGGAGGATGCGCAGTCGGGCCTCAAATGGGACAAGAGAATCTTCGACGAACGCTCGCGCGCGCTGACCTATGTCTGCGAGACGCCGGTCCTGCTGGAGCGGCGGGCCTTCGAGATCGCGCGAAAAATTCAGCAGCGCCTATGAAAAAGGCGCCTGCAAACCACTATGCGGACGATATATTCATTATAAGAAATATAAGACGAATATAATAAGATTCTCCGGGCCTCCAGGGACCGGATCGGGTGGGAAGTGAGTTGTGGGTCCGTGAGGGAGTCACTATTCTCACGACGCCGAACGACCGAGCGTCAGTCTCAACAAGGGTCGGCGGCGGGAGTTTGAAACGCAGGGCATGAACCGATGAATG
The DNA here is from genome assembly GCF_041915505.1 of Rhodoblastus sp. Classification (GTDB taxonomy): domain Bacteria; phylum Pseudomonadota; class Alphaproteobacteria; order Rhizobiales; family Beijerinckiaceae; genus Rhodoblastus. The sequence continues at coordinate 1,389 of NZ_JAYSBG010000431.1, forward strand.
TTCTGATCATCGAAAACGATCTTGTGGCTGGCGGCGTGCTCGCCGAAGGCCTCAAGGCGGAGGGCTTCGACGTCACTTTCGTTGGCGAAGGCGAGGATCCGGTCGAAACGGCCAAAGCGCTGAACCCATGCGCCGTGCTGTTCGACAGTCATTCGCCGGACAACCACGATTTTGAAATGTGCCGCGCCATGCGGCGCAACGGCCGCACCGAGCCGATCCTGTTCCTCAGCGATCGCCACGAGGCCACCGATCGCGCCAGCGGCCTCAATGCCGGCGCGGATGATTATATCGCCAAGCCGTTCCTGTTCGACGAACTGGTCGAGCGTCTGCGCGCCCATCTGATCCACCATTCCATCTCGGCGGATTCGAGCGAGCGCCGCAAGGTCGGGCAATTGGTGCTCGACATGCGGACCCGGCAGGCCCATTACGGCAACGCCCATATCAGGCTGACCCAGCGCGAGGCCGAACTGCTCGCGATCCTGATGGACAACGCCAATCATCCGGTCGGTCGCGGCGACATCTACGATCAGCTCTGGGGCGATCAGGGCTGCACCTCGCTCAATGTGGTGGATGTCTATCTCGGCTATCTCCGCACCAAATTCACCGAGATCACCCGGGTCGGCGGTCCGTTCATCAGCACGGTGCGCGGGCGCGGCTTCATGCTCGACATGGCGGGCTATAAATGCGTCGCGCGTTGAGCGCGTCGCGCTGATCGCCCAGCCTGCAAGGACGCCGGAAAATCGCGCCGCCTGAGCGCGAATTCCGGCGCGTCCGCCAAGGAGAGAATTTTGATGAAGCTCCGCCTGGGGCAGGTCGTCGCCTGCCTGTTGTTCGTCCAAGCCGCCACATTCGCCGCCTTTGCCGAGGAAAAACCGCCCGCCGCCGCCGACCTGCTGTTCGAGGCGCCGCAAATGGCCAATACCAAGCCCGGCGACCAGATCGCCTATAGCTACAGCCAGAAATCCGCCGATCCGGAGAAATATGGCGCGGCTTTCGACGACAGCATCAAATTGTCGATCGACGAGGCCGGCAAGGCGCCGGACGAGCGCACGGTGCGGGTGGAAATGTTCTCCGGCGAGCGGCGCAAGCCGGCGGGTCCGTTCGAGGGCATGTCGGGCAATCCGGTGCTTAGCCTGATGCTGGAGAACAATGTCCAGCAATTGTCGAAGCTGCTGGGGGCCAATCCGCGTTATCTGAAAAACGCCATCCGCCGGGCCCTGCGCGACGCGCCGAGCGCGCCCGACCAGATCGACGGGCAGAAACAGGCCTGGCGCGTCGA
>NZ_JAYSBG010000432.1:0-2664 GCF_041915505.1 Rhodoblastus sp.
CTTCGGAAAGGATTTGCCGGAAAGCGCCGTCAATGTGGCTCTGAGTTGAGCCGCGCGACCGTTTCAAATCCTGCGCGCCTTCGGATCGGAACCGTCGCGTGACTCTGTCCAACGTCAAATCCTCGTCTCCGCGCGAGGCGCCGCACGAGCCCCTGAAGCGCGCCGTCTCCGCCTGCCTGCGGGCCATGGCGCGCGCGCCGGAGCTCGAGGTTTCCTTCGTTCCCGAAAAGGCGGGCGTGATCGCTTCGGGCGACAGCGGCAAGGCCCGGCTGTTCGAGCCGCCGCGCCGGCTGACCGCGCGCGACGCCGCGATCCTGCGCGGCCAGGCCGACGCCATCGCCTTGCGACTGGCCTGCCACGACGCCCAGACCCATCGTCGCTATGCGCCGGAGGCCCAATTGGGCCGGGCCATTTTCGACGCGATGGAGCAGGCTCGGATCGAAGCCATCGGGGCGCGGCGCATGGCGGGCGTGTCGCAAAATCTCGCCGCCGTGCTGGACGACCGCTATGAGCGCGGACCCTATGCCGAGATCCGCCAGCGCGCGGACGCGCCGATCGAGGACGCGCTGGCCCTGTTGGCGCGCGAGGTCCTGACCGGAGCGCCGCCGCCCCGCGCCGCGGAGGTTCTGGTCAATCTCTGGCGCGAGACGATCGAAACCCGCGCCGGCTCGGATCTTTCCCGCCTGTCCGATGCGATCGAGGACCAGAAGGCCTTCGCCAAACTGACGCGGAAAATCCTGTCCGATCTGGACATGGCGGAACAGGGCGATCCCGACGAGAACGACGAAGGCGAAGAGGGCGGCGACGACCAGCCGCAATCGGACCAGGCCGATGAAAGCGGCGGCGACAAGGACGACGAAACGACCGAATCGCAGAGCGCGGAGCGCGTCCAGGAAGCCGCCGACGAGATTCTTGACGGCAAACCCGAATCCGAAGAGGGGCCGCCGGGCGAGCAGGCCGACGAGCTCGATGTCGGCGAAGGCGAGGAGACCGAGGCGGCGCGCCGTCCGCCGAGCAACGCCGCGCCATTCTCGGGCCAGGATTATCGCGCCTTCGCCCCGCAATTCGACGAGATCGTTCACGCCGAGGATCTTTGCGACGCGGAAGAGCTCGAACGGCTGCGCGCCTATCTCGACAAGCAATTACTGCATCTTTCCGCCGTGGTGGCGCGCCTGGCGAACCGGTTGCAGCGGCGCCTGATGGCGCAGCAGAACCGCGCCTGGGAATTCGACCTCGAGGAAGGCATGCTCGATCCGGCGCGGCTGTCGCGGGTCGTGGTCGACCCGCAATCGCCCTTGTCCTTCAAGCGGGAAAAGGATTCCAATTTCCGCGACACCGTGGTGACGCTGCTGATCGACAATTCGGGCTCGATGCGCGGCCGGCCCATCACGGTGGCGGCGACCTGCGCCGACATTCTCGCGCGAACGCTGGAGCGTTGCGGGGTCAAGGTCGAAATTCTCGGCTTCACCACGCGCGCGTGGAAGGGCGGCCAGGCGCGCGAGGCCTGGCTGCAGGCCGGCAAGCCGCTCAATCCGGGGCGGCTGAACGATCTCCGCCACATCATCTACAAATCCGCCGACGCGCCGTGGCGCCGGGCCCGGAAAAACCTTGGCCTGATGATGCGCGAAGGCCTGCTCAAGGAAAATATCGACGGCGAGGCGCTCGATTGGGCGCACCGGCGGCTGATGGCGCGGCCGGAGCAGCGCAAGATCCTAATGATGATTTCCGACGGCGCGCCGGTGGACGATTCGACCCTCTCCGTCAATCCGGGCCATTTTCTAGAGCGTCACCTGCGTCAGAAAATCGAGGAAATCGAAACGCGCTCGCCGGTCGAACTCATCGCGATCGGCATCGGTCACGACGTGACCCGCTATTATCGCCGCGCCGTGACGATCACCGACGCGGAAGAATTGGGCGGCGCGATGACCGAGAAACTCGCGGAGCTTTTCAGCGACGCCGCCGGGGCCTGACGGCTTCGTCAGGCCGTTCACGAATGACTCGGCTATTGACTTGGCTAATCACTTGCCAGGTCGCGGCAAAAGCGCTAGCTAGCCTTCAAATTGGGTAGATCGCTCGGCCGATGGGCCGCGCGCGGAGAGGAAAATGACCTACGTCGTCGTCGAAAACTGCATCAAGTGCAAATATATGGATTGCGTCGAGGTCTGCCCGGTCGATTGCTTCTATGAAGGCGAGAACATGCTCGTCATTCATCCCGACGAATGTATCGACTGCGGCGTTTGCGAACCGGAATGCCCCGCCGAGGCGATCAAGCCGGATACCGAGCCGGACCTGGAGAAATGGCTGGCGCTGAACGCGGAATACGCCCAGCTCTGGCCGAACGTGACGATCAAGCGCGACGCCTTGCCGGAAGCCAAGGAATTCGACGGACGGGAAGGCAAGTTCGACGCCTTTTTCAGCAAGAATCCCGGCCAGGGGGACTGACGAAGCGGCAGGGCGCCGCAAGTTTCCCCTCGCCTTTTCAGCATCGCTCCTTAACCATCGGGGGCCGCCTGCGCGCGCCGAATCAATTATTCTTTGATTCGGCCGTTAACTTGTGCTATTTATCCTGCTCGGATCAATCGGCCCAAAGCTCGTCTCATCATTGAAAATGTCAGCGGCTCCCGCTACGGCGTGGAGCCTTATTTCGCCTCAGACAACCTCTTC
>NZ_JAYSBG010000433.1:0-2661 GCF_041915505.1 Rhodoblastus sp.
GAATTTCCGCAGGTCGGGCTGGAAAGCTTCGGCCGCGCCGACCGTGAGGCCGCCGACGCCGAAGTGCTCGCCCTCGCGCTCGAAGCGGCCGGCCCGGTTCCCGGCGGCTGGCGCATCCGCATCGGCGACGCCGGCCTGCTCGAAGCTTTGCTGGAAAAACTGAAGCTGTCGCCGATCTGGCTGCGGCGCATCCGCAGCGGCCTCGCCAAGGGCAAGACCATCGCCGAGATCACTGCTCCCGTCTCCGAAAGCGGCGATCATTCCGGCGTGCTGGCGGCGCTGGACGGCGCCGACAAGGCGGGCGCCCGCGCTTTGGTCGAGGATCTGCTGAAAATCGCCGGCATCGCCGCTCTGGGCGGCCGCACGGCGGCCGAAATCGCCGAGCGCTTCCTCGAACAGGCGGCATTGCGCTCCAGCGCCGGGCTCGACGCCGGACAGCGCGGGCTGTTGGAGGCCTTTTTCGCCATCGAGGGCCAGCCCGACAAGGCGTCCGCGCAATTGCGCGCTCTCTTCGCGGCCGCCGATGTCGATCTCGGCGCCGCGCTGGAAAGCTTCGACCAGCGCCTCAATTTTCTTGCCGCGCGCGGCGTCGATCTCGACACGATCTTTTTCTCGGCCGCCTTCGCCCGCAATCTCGATTATTACACCGGCTTCGTGTTCGAGGCGGCGCCCGCCTCCGCGCCGCCCGACCAGCCCGCCATCGGCGGCGGCCGCTATGACCGGCTGCTCGCCACGCTCGGCGCCAAGGCCGAGATTCCCGCCGTCGGCGCGGCGATCTGGCTCGACCGCCTGAACGGAGCGAAGTGAGATGAGCGATAAACTCGTTCTGGCCGTTCCCTCCAAGGGCCGGCTGCAGGAAAACGCCAACGCCTTTTTCGCCCGCGCCGGCCTGACCGTGACGACGGGACGCGGCGCCCGCGACTATCGCGGCGCCCTGTCAGGGGTCGGCGACGTCGAGGTCGCTTTTCTCTCGGCCTCGGAAATCGTCAAGAACCTCGCCTCCGGCGCCGCCCATCTCGGCGTGACCGGCGAGGATCTGGTGCGCGAGGCCCAGGCCGAGCATCAGGTCGCGCTGTTGACCAAGCTCGGCTTCGGCCACGCCAATGTCGTCGTCGCCGTGCCGCAGGCCTGGATCGACGTGCGCACCATGGCCGATCTGGAAGATGTCGCCCTCGCCTTCCGCGCCCGGCGCGGCGCGCGCATGCGCGTCGCCACCAAATATGTCAACACCACCCGCGCCTTTTTCCAGGACAAGGGCGTCGCCGATTATCACATCGTGGAAAGCCTCGGCGCCACCGAAGGCGCGCCCGCTGCGGGACAGGCCGAGCTGATCGTGGACATCACCTCGACCGGCGCGACGCTCGCCGCCAATGGGCTGAAAGTGCTCGACGATGGCGTGATCCTGCGCTCCGAGGCCAATCTGGTCGCCTCGCTCGGCGCCGAGTGGTCGCCCGCCCAACGCGAACTGGCGCGGAAAATCCTGTCGCGCATCGCCGCCGAGGAAGAGGGCCGCCGCACCCGCGAGATCGTCGCCGTGCTGGACCAGGAGCCGAAGGATCTGGCCGACGGCCTTGTCGCCTTCGGCGCCCGGATTCGGCGGCGCGGCGGCAATGGCCGCGCCATTTTCACCGCGCCCAAGGCGCAGGCGCCGGCTCTGGCGGACTGGCTGATCGGCCAAGGCGCCGAGGAGGTCGTGGTGCGCCCGGTCGATTATGTCTTCACCAGGACCAATCCGCTGCACGAGCGACTGACCTCACGGCTCGACGCGACGCGATAGAGCGAGCAAGGCCGGGACCTGGGCGCGGATTTCCGCGACCACGACGTGGTCCAACCGGTCCAGCCAATCGCGCGGCAAAGCGGCCATGCCATAAGTGGCGCCGGCCAGCATGCCGGCAATAGCGCCGGTGGTGTCCGCGTCGCCGCCCTGATTGACCGTCTCGATCAGGCATGCTCCGAAACTGTCCGTGTTGAAATAGCAGTGCAGCACGGTCTGCATCGTATCGACGATGAAGGCCGAACTCAGGCCGCGATAGGGCGCGAACTGGAAGGCGGGCTGCGCGGCGACAAGCGCATCGGCGATTGCGCGGACGCCGTCCCGGCCCGCCCCCGCCAGCAGCGCATGGACCATCCGCGCCAGAGCAATACAGGCCGAATCCGACAGAGGATGATGATGGGTGATGCGGCTTTGGCAGAGCGTCCAGTCCTCGGCCAACGCAGGCCGGTTCGCGGTCGCCAGCGCCGCCGGCAGCACGCGCATGGCGGCGCCATTGCCGGCGTCGCCCTCGGAAAAAACCCCGCTGGTCGTTCCATGCACGATATAGCGCCGGATGCCGCGCCGGCAGGTATTGCCGACATCGGGCGGATGGCTGCGCAGCCAGGCGGCGAATTCCTCGCAGACGTCGCGGGCGTCAAAAAAGCCGCGCCGGATCAGCGAGCGCCCCAAAGCCAGCGCCATTTGCGTGTCGTCGGTCACCGCGCCGGGCTTGAGCTTCAGCCAGCCGCCGCCGATGATTTTCTTATGCACGCCATAGGTCGCGGCGATCTCGCCGCGCGTCATGAATTCCACCGTGGCGCCGAGCGCGTCGCCCATGGCGAGGCCGAGGAAAGCGGCCAGCGCGCGGTCGTTCGGATCGACGCTCACAGGCGGCGCGCCTCCGCATG
>NZ_JAYSBG010000434.1:0-2635 GCF_041915505.1 Rhodoblastus sp.
CGATGAAATGGCTCGTCCAACTCTTCACCTGGTGGAACGAACAGTCGCTCGGCACGCGGCTGCACACCTGGCGGTTTGGCGAGCGCGTCGGCGAAGACCAGTTCGGCAATGTCTATTATCGCTGGAAAGGCGGCGCGATCGATCCGGCGCTCGGCTTCAACCGCCGCTGGGCGATTTTCAAGGGCGAGTCGGAAGGCTCCAAGATCCCGCCCGGCTGGTACGGCTGGCTGCATCACACCACCGATGAACTTCCCACCGACGCCAATTACAAGCCGCGCGAATGGGAAAAGCCCTATATCCCGAACCAGACCGGCACGCCCAACGCCTGGCGCCCGCCGGGCTCGACGCTGGCCGCCGGCGCGCGGCCCAAGGCCACCGGCGATTATCAGGCCTGGTCGCCCGAGGCTTGATGCGCCTTCTCCGGCCCTTTGCCCTGACCCTGGGCGCGGCCCTGCTGGCCGGCGCTGGCGCGCGCGCGGACACGATCCATCATCCGACCGCGGTTTTCGCCGGGTTGGACAAGATCACCGGCCGCATCATCACTTTCGACGTCGCCACCGACGAGACGGTGCAATTCGGCACGCTGCAGATCACGCCGCGCGTTTGCCTGACCCGGCCGCAGACCGAGGCGCCGCTGACCGAAGGCTTCGTCGAGGTGGACGAGATCGACGCCGCGCGCACCGCGAAACGGATCTTTTCCGGCTGGATGTTCGCTGCGAGCCCCGGTCTGCACGGGGTGGAGCACCCGGTCTATGACGTCTGGCTGAAGGATTGCAAAGGCGGCGTCCAGGTCACGGCTTCGCCGGTCAACGCCCAGCCCGACACGGGCAAGCCGCCGCCGCCCAACGCCTCCGCGCCGCCGGCGCCCGGCGCGCCGGCCAGCAAGCCGCGTCGCACCATCGAGCCGCAGGAGCCAGTCGAGCCGGGGGTTGAATCCTTGCCGCCGAGCGACGTCGACGCCATGCCCCCGCCGGGCGCGCCGGACAATGGCCTGAATGGCGCAAATGGCGCGCCTGCCGGGGGGCTTGGCGCGCCGATTGAAATCGGCCCGGCGCCGGGCGCTGGCCGGCCGGCCGGCGACGCAGCCAATCCGAGCCTTGATCCCGGCGCGCCGCTTGACGCCGGCGTCGCGCCGCCGCCGGCGGCCAAGCCGCCCAAGCCGAAACGCAAGCCGCCGACGGACCCCAACGCCGCGCCGGGCGGCGCCGCTAACGGCGCGCCCGTTCCACCGGCGCCTGTTCCGCAGTCGGCGCCGCTGCCGCAACGCCAGCAACCGTCGGGCCCGCAGGACATCATCAAGAATCTGCCGTTCTTCCGCTGAGCTAGGGCCGATCGACATTCAGGCCGTAGGTCGTGACGCGAGGCCTTTTGGCTTCCGGGCAGGAGCCGGCTGCAGCCAATATCGGGGATATTGGCAAGGCCGGCGACGCCCTCCGGAAGCCAAAAGGCTCGCGCCCGAAGGGTTTGGCCGAAACGGCCGCCTGGTTCGTCGAAAGTCCGCGCCAATATCCGCGATATTGGCGCGGACTTTCTCCTGCCATCCGTCTCATTTCGGCCAAATCCCGACCCACGGCCTGAATGTCGATCGGCCCTAAGCCTTCACTCGGCGCGGGCGCGCGCCCAGGTCAGCACCGCTTCCGGCGTCGCTTTTGGATCGAGCAGCGTGAAGTCGCTTTGCCGGGTCAGCGCCTCCTCCAGCCGGCGCCGGTAATCGGCGCGCGCGATTTCCACAGCGCCGAGGCTCGCCAGATGCGGCGTGATGAATTGCGCGTCGAGCAAGGCGAAACCGCCCATGCGCAGCCGCGCGACCAGATAGGTCAGGCAGACCTTTGACGCATCCGTCGCGCGGTGGAACATGCTTTCGCCGAAAAAGGCGCCGCCGAGCGCCAGCCCATAGAGGCCGCCGACCAATTGGCCGTCGCGCCACGCCTCGACCGTATGGACGAAGCCCGTCTCGAACAATTCGCGAAACAGCGCGGCGATGGTCTTGTTGATCCAGGTCTTTTCGCGGCCGGGCCGGCTCTCCGCGCAGCCGGCGATCACGCCCTCGAAATCCGAATCGATCCGGATCTCGAAGGTCTCGCCCCGGATCGTCCGGGCGAGGCTTCTCGATACGATCAGGCCGTCGAGTGGGAAAATGCCGCGCTCGCTCGGATCGAACCAGAACAAGGCGTCGTCGCCGGCGTCCTCGGCCATGGGAAACAGGCCGGAGGCATAGGCGCGCAGCAGAAGGCGCGGCGTGATCGGTTCAGGCTTGGGCGAGCGCGGATGCATGGCCTATTTTCACCGCCGTTACGCGCGGCGACAAGCCCAACAACGGCGATCGGCCCTAACGCGTCAGGCTGATGTGCCCGTCGACGAAGGTCAGTTTGTCCGCGTCGTCGATCCGCCAATAGACATAGGCGTCGGGCTGGCCCCAGTTCCGGCTCAGCCAGCGGGCGCCCAGAACGCTCTCGTCGTTGGGGCAGGGCGCGAAAAAATCGAAGCCTTCGCCTTTCAGCCGGGCCTCCAGCGCGCCGGCGTCGGAGCCGGACGGAAACAGCTTCCGCAATTTCTCGCCCAAGGCGGCGGGCGGGCGCACGCCCTGTTTCCGGCGGGCGTCCTGCTCATAGAGCGAGCGCGAGGGGCAGGGCGC
>NZ_JAYSBG010000435.1:0-2633 GCF_041915505.1 Rhodoblastus sp.
AGCTCGGGCTCGATCCGGTGCTGTTCGCTGCGACCAATTCCTCCGGCGGCGTGATGGGCAAGATGGTCTCGCCGCAGAATATCGCTACCGGCGTCGCCGTCACCAATCTCAAGGGCAAGGAGGGCGAGGTCTTCGCCCGCACCTTCTGGCACAGCATCATTCTGACGCTGATTCTCGGCATTCTGGTCGCGGCCCAGCAGTTCCTGTTCCCATGGATGATCCCCGGAGGCGGCGCGCCATGATCGTCATGCCGCCGTCCGACGCCTCGGTTCTGGCGCGGCGCGGCGAAATCGTCGAGGCCCTGCGGCGGATCGTTCCCGGCGAAGGCGTGGTCGACACGGAGATCGGGCGTCGCGCCTATGAATGCGACGCGCTGACGGCCTATCGCCAATTGCCCATGGTGGTGGTCCTGCCCGAGACGACGGCGCAGGTGGTCGAGGTTCTGCGCTATTGCTCGGCGAACAAGATCAAGGTGGTGCCGCGCGGCTCCGGCACCTCGCTTTCGGGCGGGGCGCTGCCGCTCGAAGACGCGGTGCTGCTCGGCATGGGCAAGTTCAAGCGCATCGTCGAGATCGACGTCGCCAATCGCTGCGCCGTGGTGCAGCCCGGCGTGACCAATCTCGCCGTCACCCAGGCCGCGCAGCCCTATGGGCTCTATTACGCGCCCGACCCGTCGAGCCAGATCGCCTGCAGCATCGGCGGCAATGTCGCGGAAAATTCCGGCGGCGTGCATTGCCTGAAATATGGCCTCACCACCAATAATGTCATTGGCGTCGAACTGGTCACCATCGAAGGCGAAGTGGTCCGCCTCGGCGGCAAGCATTTCGACGCCCAGGGCTATGACCTGCTCGGCGTGGTGGTCGGTTCGGAAGGCATGCTCGGCGTGGTGACGGAAGCGATTGTGCGCCTGCTGCCGACGCCGCCCGGCGCCCGCGCTTTGCTGATCGGCTTCCCCGACATTGAAGGCGCGGCCGATTGCGTCGCCGCCATCATCGCGGCCGGCATCATTCCCGGCGGCATGGAAATGATGGACAAGCTCGCCATTCAGGCGGCGGAGGATTTCGTCCACGCCGGCTATCCGCTCGATGTCGACGCGCTGCTGATCGTCGAACTCGACGGCTGCGAGGCGGAGGTCGATCATCTGATTGCAGCGGTCGAAGCGATTGCAGGCGAAAATGGCGCGAAAAACTGCCGCGCCAGCCAGTCGGAGGCCGAGCGCCTGCTGTTCTGGGCCGGCCGCAAGGCGGCATTTCCGGCGGTAGGCCGCATTTCGCCCGATTATCTCTGCATGGACGGCACCATTCCGCGCAAAAGGATCGGCGAGGTGCTGCTGCGGATGAAGCAGATGGAGGCGAAATTCGGCCTGCGCTGCGCCAATGTCTTCCACGCCGGCGACGGCAATCTGCATCCGCTGATCCTCTATGACGCCAACCAGCCCGGCGAACTCGACCGCGCCGAGGCGTTCGGGCAGGACATTCTGCGGCTCTGCGTCGAGGTCGGCGGCGTGCTGACCGGCGAACATGGCGTCGGCGTGGAAAAGCGCGACCTGATGGGCGCCATGTTCAACGAAAGCGACCTCAACCAGCAGCAAAGGCTGAAATGCGCGTTCGACGACGAGAGCCTGCTCAATCCGGGAAAAGTCTTTCCGCAATTGTGCCGCTGCGCCGAACTCGGCCGCATGCATGTCCACGGCGGCAAGCTGCGTTTCCCCGACCTGCCGCGTTTCTGAACGAGCGTCCGATGACCGATTTCCAGCCCAGCGATGCGGCCCAGGCGGCGGAAATGGTCCTGTGGGCCGCGACCGAGCGCAAGAGCCTGGAGATCCGCGCCGGCGGCAGCAAGCAAGCGCTGGGGCGGCCGACGCGCGCCGACGCCGTGCTCGATATTGCGCGACTCGCCGGCGTGGTCGATTACGAGCCGGCGGAACTGGTGCTCACCGCCCGCCCCGCGACGCCGCTCCGGGAGATCGAGGCGATGCTGGCCGATAGAGGCCAGATGCTGTCCTTCGAGCCCCCGGACTGGCGCGGGCTGCTGGGCGCCACTACAGGCGAGCCAACCCTTGGCGGAACCCTGGCCTGCAACCTGTCCGGCCCGCGCCGCCTGCGCGCCGGCGCCGCGCGCGATTTCTTTCTCGGCTTTTCCGCCATCAGCGGCCGCGGCGAAAGTTTCAAGGCCGGCGGCAAGGTGGTGAAGAACGTCACCGGCTACGATCTGTGCAAGCTGATGACCGGCTCGTTCGGCACCTTGTCGCTGCTGACTGAGGTCACGATCAAGGTCATGCCGCGCCCCGAAACCGCCTGCGCCTTGCTCCTGCCCGGCCTCGCCGATGATTCCGCCGTCGCGCTGATGGCCAAGGCCCTCAATACGCCCTTCGAGGTGTCTTCCGCCGCCCATCTGCCGGCGGCGGCGGCGCAAAGGCTCGGCTTCGCCGACAGCGGCCTGACAATATTGCGCCTTGAAGGCCCCGCCCCCTCGATCGCCTTTCGCGCCGAGGCTTTGGAGCGCCTGTTCGGCGCCGGCGCGCGGCTCGGCGCGGCGGAGGCCGAAGCCTTGTGGCGCAAGATCGGCGAGGTCGCGCCGCTGCTGCCGCCGGCCGGGCGGGTGATCTGGCGGCTATGCCCGACGCCCGCTGC
>NZ_JAYSBG010000436.1:0-2625 GCF_041915505.1 Rhodoblastus sp.
GTCGCGATCAGGGCGCGGCCGGCGTTGGCCTCGCAGACGGCCATTTGCAGCGGGCCGAAAATGGCGCCGAGCGAGGCGGCGTCGCAGTCGCCGGCCAGCATGTGAAGGTCGGCGGCGACCAGCAGCGGCCCGGGCTGGGGCAGCAGCCGCACCTTCTGCATCAGCGCGGCGGGCGAGGGCGCAAAAGGCGTTTCGGCCTCGACCTCGGCGAATTCCCAGCTATGGGTGATGAATTCGCCGTGCCGCTCCCAGACGAGGCTCGCGCCCTGCATTTCGATGCGGAATTGCCGGGTCTGCGGATCGGGGCCGGGCAGGCCGCGCTCGACGCAGGCCTTCGTCAGGGCGACGCGGTCGGCGTCGGCCTTGGCGGCGTCGGCGAGAAAGGCGAAATGCAGGATGCGCGCGGGCGAATCGAGCGGCCGGGTCGGCCGGGCGTGCAATTCGCCCAGGATTCGCGCCCGCAGCGGATGCTGTTCGAAAGCCGCGGCGCCCAGTGCCCTGTCCGTCATGATCCCCCCGGGAAACGCTCGCCCGTCTGGGGCGCCGGCGATGGTCCGCCGCTCCCCGTTTTATCCGGCGCGGCCGGGCGCGCAAGGAGATTGCGGGCGCTCGCCAAAATTTAAGTGAAACCTGTCATCGACGCGCGTCCGGTGCTAGGGTCCGGCGTCGCTCCCGCTTTCCGGGCGCGACAGATGGAGTCGCCGAAATGCTGGAGCTCACCCCCGAAGGACGCCAGGCCGTCCAGAATTTGGCCAATGCCTATGGCGTGAGCACGGAGGCCGTCCAGGTTCTGTTGCAGGCGGTCGCCGCCGGCGGCGGAACGCAGGCGCAGTTCAGTCATCCCGATCTCGGCGGCATGGGCCAATGGTCGCAGGGCGGCATGATCATGATCGGAGACATGTTCAACCAGGGCCTGAAATATAGAGTCAGCCAGCTTTGCGACGAGATTTCGGGCCTGCTGCGCAATCAGGCTGTGTTCGCGCCGCCCCCGGCGCAATCGCAATCGCAATATCAGGGCGGCGGCTCCGGCGTGAGCTTCTTCGTGCAGGGCTCGGGCTTCGGCAATTGGTGGCCGGCGGATCTGGGCTCGCCGTCCTCCAGCGGGGCGCAGAATGATTTGCGCTACGCGTGGTTTCCGTCCACGCGGCGGCTGGCGATCCAGCAAGGCGGCGTGACGCGAGTCTATGACACCGGCGATCACAACATCGGCGGCGTCTCCCAGCAACAAAGCGGCGACCAGTCGCTGACCTTCACCAGCCAATATGGCCTGGTGCGCGTGTCCGACTTGCCGCTGATCTCGCCCGCGCCGCAAGCGCCCGCGGCCGCCCAAGCCCCTGTGGCCGCCCCCGCGCCAGCGCCGCAAGCCTTCGCTCCCGCGCCTGCTCCCGCTCCCGAACCCGCCCCGGCGCCCTATCCGGCGGCGGCGCCGAGCGCGCCGGCCGAGCAGGATATTTTCGGAGCGATCGAGAAGCTGGCGGGGCTGAAGGAAAAGGGCATCCTGTCGGAACAGGAATTTTCCGCGAAGAAGGCGGAATTGTTGTCGCGGCTCTGAACCGCTTCAGCGTCGCGCCTTGAAAAAATCGCGCAACATTTCGGCGGCTTCGCTGGCGCGGATGCCGCCGTAAATTTCCGGGCGGTGGTGGCAGGTCGGCTGGCTGAAGAAGCGCGGCCCGTTCTCCACCGCGCCGCCTTTTTCGTCACCCGCCGCGAAATAGAGCCGCCGGATGCGGGCGAAGGAAATGGCGCCCGCGCACATGGCGCAGGGCTCCAGCGTCACATAGAGGTCGCAGCCGATCAGGCGCTCATCGCCCAGCCGTCGCGCGGCGTCGCGGATCGCCAGCATTTCGGCATGGGCGGTCGGATCGCGATCTTCGATGGTCCGATTGCCGGCGCTGGCGAGAATTTCGCCGTCCCTGACCAGGCAGGCGCCAATCGGCGCCTCGCCGCGCGCGGCGGCCGCCCGCGCCTCGGCGAAGGCGCGCTCCCACGGTCCGCTCGCTTCCGGATTGTCGGTTTGCGCCATCAATGCCGCCTTGACCACGATGGGCCTTGAGACCAGATTTCGCGCGCGGGCGCAAATCCTTCCTGCACGCCCGCCGCGCTTGCGCGCCGAGGCCGCCGCCATGCCCATGCCGCTCGACTATCAGCACGCCTCGGAGGATTTCGAGCGATTTCTGCGGGACGTGATCGGCCGAACCGGGCTGACGACGCGCAACCAGGCCTTCACCACGGTTCAAGGCGTTCTGCTGGCCTTTCGCCGGCGGCTGGACCTGCGCGACGCCATCCGCTTCGCCGGCTGTCTGCCGCCGGTGCTGCGCGCCATTTTCGTCGCAGATTGGGAAACGGACGCGCCGAAGCCCGAATTTGGCGCGCGCGAGCAATGGATTCGGGAGGTCAAGGCCTTGCGCGGGGATCACAATTTTTCGCCGGACTGCGCGATAGCGGATGTCGCCGCCGCCCTGCGGGCGCAAATCGGCGACGCCGCGCCGGATCAGGCTTTGGCGACGGCGCCGCCGGCCGCGCGCGCCTTCTGGCGGATCGGGGACTGATTTCCCGCCGCAAAAACATTCGCAAAAACCCGCGCCTCTGCTATCAGACCGACATGAGCAAAGACACGCCCGACAA
>NZ_JAYSBG010000437.1:0-2609 GCF_041915505.1 Rhodoblastus sp.
CCGCAGGACTGCAAGCTGTTCGGCACGGTGTGCACGCCGGAAAATCCGGTGGGGTCGTGCATGGTGTCGTCGGAGGGGGCTTGTGCGGCGCATTACACGTATGGGCGGTACAAGGATGTGGCCTGAGCGTGGGCGGCTCGCGGGCGGCTCCTGGGCTGCTCTCCGGGGTTCAGCTCGGGCGGAGGGTTTTCTGGGGCGCTGTATTCCGCGTATGACCGCGGGCGTACTTTCTTTTGCTTCGCCAAAAGAAAGTAGCCAAAGAAAAGGCGACCCCTGGGTCGGCGCCCGCTGCGCGGGTTCCCTGCGCTACTCGGCAGGCCGGGCGGCTCGCATGAACTCGCCTTCGGCTCAGACAATGCGAGCCGACTTCCCCCGTCCCGCCTGCGTTGCTCGGCGCCTCCCAAGGGGCCCACAAGCGTCGCGCCTGACAGGCCACGGAAAAAAACAGCGGCTTCGCGGTGCACCGCATTTTTCGCCCAATTTCCGCGTCCACCGCAAAACTCCGATCGGTGTCGACTTGCCCCCTGGGAGGCGCCGAGCAACGCAGGGCTTGGCGGGAACAGGGCGAGGACTGTCTGAGGCCCGCAGGGCCGAGTTCCGCAGCCCCCGCCAAGGCCGAGTAGCGCAGGGAACCGGGCGCAGCCCGGTGCCGACGCGGGGTCGCCTTTTCTTTGCCGACTTTCTTTTGGCGAAGCAAAAGAAAGTCCGGTCGCGCGTCAGGCGCGAAACCCAGCCCCCCTGCATCACAACCCAATTCCAGAATCGCACATGACCGAAATCCGCAAAAACTACGTCCGCCCCCTCGACCTCAAACACGGCCAGGTCGACATGGCCCACGGTTCCGGCGGCCGGGCGATGGCGCAGCTGATCGAGGAGTTGTTCGCGAAGCACCTCGGCAACGAATACCTCGGCCAGGGCGATGACGGCGCGGTGCTGCCGCACCCGGGCGAGGGCCGGCTGGTGATGGCGACCGATTCGCACGTGGTGTCGCCGCTGTTCTTCCCGGGCGGCGACATCGGCTGCCTGTCGGTGCACGGCACGATCAACGACGTCGCCGTGATGGGCGCGAAGCCGCTTTACCTTGCGGCCGGCTTCATCCTTGAAGAGGGATTCAAACTCGCCGATCTGGCGCGCATCGTGCAAAGCATGGCGGCCGCCGCGCAGGCCGCCGGGGTGCCGGTGGTGACCGGCGATACCAAGGTCGTCGAGCGCGGCAAGGGCGACGGGGTGTTCATCACGACGACCGGCGTCGGCGTCGTGCCGCCGGGACGCGAGTTGTCCGGCCGGCGGGCGCGGCCGGGCGACGCGATCCTGGTGTCCGGCACGCTCGGCGACCACGGCATGGCGATCATGGCCGAGCGCGAGAGCCTGGGCTTCGATTCGCCCATCGTTTCGGATTCAGCGGCGCTGCACGGGCTGATCGACACGATGCTGGCGACCGGCGCCGACATCCGCGTGCTGCGCGACCCGACGCGCGGCGGGCTGGCCACGACGCTGAACGAGATCGCGCGCCAGTCCGGCGTCGGCATGATGCTGCAGGAGAAGGCGCTGCCGGTGCAGCCGGCGGTCAATGCGGCCTGCGAGTTCCTCGGGCTGGACCCGCTTTATGTGGCGAACGAGGGGAAACTGGTGGCGATCTGCGCCGAACAGGATGCCGAAAGGCTGCTTGCCGCGATGCGGGCGCACCCGCTGGGGGGCGCTGCGGCGATCGTCGGCAGCGTGCATGCCGACGACCACCATTTCGTGCAGATGACCACCGCCTTCGGCGGGCGGCGCATCGTCGACTGGCTGAGCGGCGAACAGCTGCCGCGGATCTGCTAGTGGCGCAGCGCGATCACCAGCGAGCGCACGTCGCCCAGTTCGGACAGCACCAGGGCACGGGCATCGGCCATGTCGTCGGCGTTGCGCACGCGGAACAGCTCGCGGCGGCCGTCCAGGTAGCGCACGGCGGCGGTGTATTCCGGGCGCGGCGCGCTGCGCCGGCGGGGGGCTGCGGCTTTTCGTTGTTGTTGCATTGTGTTCACCTCGGGCACAATTTGTTGTTGCGGTGCATCGTAACCAAACGCAAGCGATTGAAAAATATAGCGAAGGTTATAGATGTATGCAGCATGGAAATGTATTGCCCGGCAAGCCGCGCCGGCCGGTCGTTCCGGCCTTCTTCATGAATCGAAAAAATCCTGTTCACATGCGCATCCTTCTTCTTTCGCATGCCTTCAACAGCCTGACCCAGCGCCTGTGGTGCGAACTGGCCGGGCGCGGCCACGAGCTGAGCCTCGAACTCGACATCGCGGACAGCGTGGCCGAGGAGGCCGCGGCGCTGTTCCGGCCGGACCTGGTGATCGCCCCCTTCCTGAAGCGGGCGATCCCGGAGGCAGTCTGGTCGCGCCATCGCTGCCTGATCGTCCATCCGGGGCCGCCGGGCGACCGCGGGCCGTCGGCGCTCGACTGGGCGATCCTGCGCGGCGAGCCGCGCTGGGGCGTTACCGTGCTGCAGGCCGAGGCCGAGATGGACGCCGGGCCGGTCTGGGCGTCGGCCGATTTCGCGCTGCGCCCGGCGGGCAAGGGTTCGCTGTACCGCAACGAGGTCACCGAGGCGGCGGTGCGCGCGG
>NZ_JAYSBG010000438.1:0-2608 GCF_041915505.1 Rhodoblastus sp.
GCGCGGCTGAATGCGGCTTCGGATTCATAGCCGACTTCGCTTGCGACCACGGAAATCTTCACGCGACGATCGGCCAGGAGTTTGGCGGCCAGCTGCATGCGCCAATGAGTCAGATATTGAATCGGCGGGCAACCCACCAGATGGACGAACCGATCGGCGAGCGCCGAGCGCGATGCGCCGGCTCGTGACGCAAGCTCCTCCAATGTCCAGGCGTGCGCGGGCCGCGCATGCAGCAGAGCCAGGGCGCGGCCGATCAGCGGATCGCGCAATCCGGCGAGCCAACCGGTGCTGCTGTCCATCGCCAGTTGATCCATGTGCCGCCGGATCACCTCGACAAATAGCAACTCCGAAAGCCGGTTGATGACGACTTGGCTGCCAGCCCGTTTGTTGCCCATCTCCGCCGTGGCGAGCAAGATGAATTGATCGAGCAGGCCACGCGACGCCCACGTCGAACCACGCCCAAATCGGATGAAGCGCGGCAATGAATCCAGCAGCGGATTGAACGGACGCGCGTCACACGTGAAGAAACCGCAGATCAGCCGGGCGTCGCTTGGCCCGTCGCCGCCGGTTTGCAGCGTGAAGGGCAACGCATTGGCGTCTTGAGGGCGGCGGTGAATCTCCCAAATTGGTTCCGCGCGCATGCCCGGCGCGCTTGAAACCACATGCGGATCGCCCCGCGGAATGACCGCAATATCCCCTTCCTCGAGCCTGACCGGTTCAAATCCGGAACCTCCGATCAGCGATATCCAGCACGAGCCGCGGACGACGACGTGGTATTCGATCGCATATTGAGCGCCAGGCGTGATTTCATTGGCGATTTGAGCCGCGGGCGGCGCCTCCGCGACCCACGGCGAACTGGCGGTCACGTCGAAAAAGACTGAGCCCGACAAATGCACGGCCGAAAGGACGTCCGATAACGTATCCGAACTCACCGGTTCGATCCCTCAAAGATCGCCGCACCATTGGCGCGACGACATTCTGGACGCGAAAGCAAGCATTCCGGGCGATCGAGCAAAGAGGATAGCAAGTCTGGACGCGCAAGCAAGAAATGCGGTGCCACAATCATTTAGATAAGCCGCCCAATGACTTAACGCTTTGTGTGGAGGCTTCACGCGATGTGAGCCTCGCAATGTTGCCGTCGGCAGCGCGTCGGCAACTCCAGATCATCGAGGAGAACCGTGATGACGACAATCATTGAATGCCACCCCCAGGCGACCGAAAAGCCCGTTCCCGATTTGAAGGCCGTCAAGGCCAGACAGCACGCCGCTTGGTCATCCGGCGACTACGCGGTGATCGGAACGACATTGCAGATCGTAGGAGAACAACTGGCGGAGGCCCTCGATCTGCGCGCCGGCCAAACGGTGCTCGACATCGCCGCCGGCAACGGCAACGCCACGCTGGCGGCGGCTCGGCGCTGGTGCGACGTCACCTCGACCGATTACGTCGAGTCCCTGCTCGCCCGCGGACGCAAACGGGCGGAAGCGGAAGGCCTTCAGGTCAAGTTCCAGATCGCTGACGCTGAAAATCTGCCGTTCCCGGACGAGTCGTTCGACGCGGTCGTCTCGACTTTCGGAGCGATGTTCAGCCCCGATCAGGAGCGCACCGCCGCGGAAATGGCGCGCGTGTGCAAATCCGGCGGCCGGATCGGCCTCGCCAACTGGACACCCGAAAGCTTCGTCGGACAGATGTTCAAGACGATTGGAAAATACCTCCCGCCGCCAACCGGCGTGAAGCCGCCGGCGATCTGGGGAACGCGCGACTGGATCGAGGCGACGTTTGCTCCGGCGGCGTCCCGGATCGTCGCAGAGCGGCGCCAGTTCGTCTTTCGATATCTCTCGGCGCAACATTTCCTCGACACCTTCCGTCACTATTACGGACCGGCGCTCAAGGCTTTCGAAGCGCTCGGCGCGGTCGAACGCGAAATGCTCGCTCGCGATATCGTCGATCTGGTCAGCGTCTTCAATACATCTGACGACGACACCATGGTTGTCCCGAGCGAATACCTTGAAGTGAGCATCGCCAAAAACTAAAATGGCTGGGACGCGCGTCTAGGCAGGCGATGATCCACTTGAAACCGGCTCGTCGAAACGCATGGGCATGAAGCGGGGACGCAGCGTTTGCGCCCGCTTCATGCCCTCTGACATTTTCTTTGGCGTCCGCCGGGAAATGCGGAAACCAATATCCAGCGATCGTCGTCGGAGGCTCCGTTCCCGAACACTTGTTTTTGATCGCCCTCGACCGGAACGCGCCGTCGCGCAACGACGCCGGCCTTCTTGCCGAAAATCCGAAACCGGCGCGGGTCGCCGGCCATGGCCAAGGCCATTGCGCGGCGGCGGCCCGTTCTGTAGCAATTCGCCCATGGAACGCGTCGCGCGATATTCGGGAGCTTCCGATCCCGTCGCCCATGATGGCCGTCCGGACGCAATCCGCGCGGCCTCGTGGCCGCGTGTCCGGTTGGCCGTCGCCATCGGAGCGCGCCCTGGCAAGACGCCATTCCCCCGCAATCGCTGGAAAGGCGGCGAATAATGGCCCGCGCCACGAAGTCGACCCGCCTGGCGATGAAAGGCGCGACGGCGTTGTGGAAAGCGGCCTGGCTGCCGATTCTCAA
>NZ_JAYSBG010000439.1:0-2595 GCF_041915505.1 Rhodoblastus sp.
GTCCTTGCGCTCGACCAGATCCATCGACTGTTGCGCATGGTCGGCAAACGCCATCTGCACGATGAGGTGGTCAAGGACTCCGGCGGAAACGCCAGGCTGGTGCTGCGCACGCCAAACTGGGATGATTTCGTGCAACTGGCTTGCTGCGAAATTCGGATCTATGGGGCTGGAAATTTTCAGATCGCGCGTCGTTTGCGCGCGATGATCGAAGATTTGATCGTCAACCTGCCTGCGCGGCGCCATCCTCCGTTGCGGCTGGAATTGCGCTTGCTGGATCAAATCATCGACCGCCTTTATCTGTCGCCGGAAGACCGCGCGCTTGCGCGCACGCCGGACATGCAGGGGCTCGGCGGCGGGACCATTCTGAAAGAGGAATGAAGGGTTGACGAAGCGCGTTCGCACCATCGCGCGATGAGTGGGCGCTCAATTAGCGGAGACGCCGCGTGCCGGTCCAAAGAATTGTCAGCATTCTGGTCAATGTCACCCTGATTCAGCTCATGGTGACAATCGGGCTTGGCGTCACGCTCAGGCAAGTGGCGGCCGTGGCGGCCAACGGGCGGCTGGTCGCCACGGCCGCGATCGCCAATTATCTGCTTGTTCCGGCCTGCGCCGCCGCGCTGTTGCTGCTGTTCAAAGCTCCGCCCCTGGTGAGCGCAGGACTTCTGATCACGGCGGTTTGTCCGGGCGCCCCTTACGGACCTCCTTTCACGGCGCTCGCCAAGGGCGACGTCGCCGTTTCGGTCGGCCTGATGGCCTTGCTGGCGGCCTCTTCGGCGGTCGTCTCGCCCTTGTTGTTGAAGGCCGCGCTGCCGATAGTGGCAAACGATCAGGCGGTCACGATCGACGTCCTGCAGATGGACGGAACGCTCATCGTCACCCAGTTGCTGCCGCTGGCCGCGGGCGTCGCGATCGGAGCGTGGCGGCCCGAGCTTGCCGATCGTTTGGCGGGGCCGTCGAAGCGCGTGAGCCTGATCCTCAATCTTGCGACGGTCGGCCTGATCGTCGTTGTTCAACACAAGCTCCTGCTCGACATTCGTCCCATGGCCTATGCGGGAATGCTGGCGCTGACGCTTGCCAGCGTCGGCGCGGGCTGGGCGCTGGGAGGCGGGTGCGCGGGGCGTCGTGTCGCCATGGCCTTTTCCACGGGCGTACGCAACGTCGGCGTCAGCCTCGTCATCGCGACGGCGAGCTTCCCCGGAACGGCGGCTGTTACCGCGGCGCTCGCCTATGCCTTGTTCCAAACCTTCGTTCTGGCGGCGCTGGCGTTCGTTTGGGGACGCCTCGCCGGTCGCGACGTCAATTCCAGGACGGCGAGCTGACGCGACACGCGATCTCCAGAGGCTCACGCCTCGCTTGGCGCGCGGACGGCCGACGCCATCGGCAGCGCCCTGAATCGCTCGATCGCCGTTCGCGTGTTGAACAGCAGCCTGTCGCGGCCGAGCTGCGCGTCGAAGCCGGAGCGGCGCACCATATCCAGCGCGTCGGGGTTGAGCCCCGCCAGCCAGACTTCGACGCCCGTCTCCCGCGCGCGCCTGTCGTGCTCGATCATCATCTGCAAGGCCGAAAATTCGATATCGGGAACGCGGCTCATATCCAGCACGAGAACGCGAGGGTTGTATTGGGCCTGCAGCGCCGCGATCCGGTCGGCGACATTTTGGGCGTTCAGGAAAAAAAGCCGGCCTTCCGGACGCAGGATGAGGAGGCCTTCGATCATCTGGTCTTCGGGGTGGTCCGGCGACAGCGGCCGCAGGACATCGGCGCCGCGTTTGCGCACAATGACGGAGACGCGAGGATTGGCCGTCTGGCTGCCGAGGCCGATCAACGACAGAATGATCGCGACGACAATGCCTTGCAGCGTGCCGAACACCAGCACGCCGAGCGCGGCCGCGATCGCCCACCAGAACTCCATGCGCCGGATTCTTCCGATGGCGGCGAATTCCGGAAGCTGGATCAGGCTCGCCGAATAGACGATGACGATGGCCGCCAATGTGGCGTTCGGCAGCAGGCCGAGCAGCGGCGCCAGGACGAGCATGGTGGCGAGGGAAGCCGCCGCCGTGACGAGCGAGGCCTTCTGGGACCGTCCGCCGGCGGCATAGACCACGCCGGTTTGCGATGTTCCGCCGCCGGCAGGCATCGATCCCAGAAAGGCGCCGCAAAAATTGGCCGCGCCGCTCGCAATCAGTTCGCGGTTCGGATCGATCGGCGGATCCTCCGCGCGCGCGAAGGCCCGTCCGGCGGCAATGCTTTCGGTGAAGCTCATCAGCGCCAGGCCGAGCGCGCCGGGCGCGAGATCCTGGATCAAGGCGAGATCGGGCAGGGTCAGAGCCGGCAGGCCCTGCGGGATGTGTCCCACCGTCGAGACGCCCAGCGCGCCGAGGTGGAATATCCAGGACGCCGAGATCGCGCCGGCGACGACGACCAGCGGCGCCGGCGAATGCGGCCGGAAAACCTCCATGCCGACGAGAAAGGCGAGCGTGGCGGCGCCGACGAGGAGAGTCGGTAGAGACGTTTCCGGAATGTGATGCGCGACCGCCAGGGCGTCGGCGAAAAAGGAATGTTTCGTGATGTGGATTCCAAGCAGCTTCGGCGCCTGGT
>NZ_JAYSBG010000440.1:0-2594 GCF_041915505.1 Rhodoblastus sp.
AATACCAGCACAACGCCTTGCGCATCGAGGCCAAGGGCGAAACCGCCGGCCACGCCGATATCGATTATCGCGCCGTGCGGATTGACGCGCGCGAGACCGAAAAGGTCGTCATCAACCTGCTGCGGTTCTACGACGCCCCTACGGCAATCGTGTTCTGCAACACCCGCGATTCCTCACGCCATCTGCAAGCCATGCTGCAGGAGCGTGGCTTCACCGCCGCGCTGCTGTCGGGCGAGCTTGGCCAGCATGAGCGCAATCTCTCGATTCAAGCCCTGCGCGATGGGCGGGCGCGGGTTTGCGTGGCGACCGATGTCGCCGCGCGCGGGCTCGACCTGCCGACGGTCGGCCTCGTGATCCACGCCGACCTGCCCCATGACGCCGAGGCCTTGCAGCATCGCTCCGGCCGCACCGGCCGCGCCGGACGCAAGGGCGTCAGCGTTCTGCTGGTTCCGCCCAAAGCCCGACGACGCGCGGAAATCCTGTTCTCGCAGGCCAATGTCGCGCCGGACTGGCAGGCGCCGCCGAGCGCCGAGGAGATCGCCCGGCTCGACCGCGAGCGCATGGCGCGCGATCCGGCGCTCCACGAAGAGCCCAGCGAGGAAGAAGCAGCAACCGCCGCCGCTTTGCTCGCCGAGCACGGCGCGGAGAAATGCGCCGCCGCCTTGGCGCGGCTGCTGCGCGCCAAATTGCCTGAGGCCGAGGATGTGACCGATCCCGGCGTGGGACCGGAGCCTTTCGGCCGGAAGGACGCCGGCGCCAAGGGACCGGCCGGGAAAAAGACGCCGCTGGCCGACGGGGTCTGGTTCCGGCTCGACATCGGCCGCAAGAACAACGCCGATCCGAAATGGATGCTGCCCATGCTGTGCCGCAATGGCGGCGTCACGCGCGCCCAGATCGGCGCCATCCGCATCTTCCCGACCGACAGCAAGGTCGAGATCGCAGGCGAGGCGGCGGAGGCCTTCTTCCACAATATGCGGCGGCCGGGCGGCGAGAATATTCGCGTCGAGCGTTTGGCCGGCGGCGGCGAGAAAAAGCCGCCCCGCGATCCATATCCCGCCAAGGCCAAGAAACACAAAGGCGCCAAACAACATCAATAAGGCGGCGTAACGCTCTGTGTCGATAGCCGCTTCCGACATCGACGACAGAAACTGGACAGCGCCCCGCCGCCGCGTGAAGATCAAGCTGCGCGCGCGACCGGCGCGCAAGGATGGCGAGACAGCGGAATGACAGCAGAAGCCCTTCGCGCCCTCCTGCCGGTCATCCTGCTGATCGCCCTCGGCCAGGGCCTGCGCCGCTTCGGAATCATGAACGACGCCTTCTGGCCGCAGGCCGAGCGCATCAGCTATTTCGTGCTGCTGCCCAGCCTGTTCTTTCACGGCATGGCCACCGCCCAACTCGGCGAGCTGCCCGCGAGCCGGCTCGCGCTCACGCTGGTCGCCGCCACGCTGACCATCGCCGCGGCGGTCCTCGCCTGCCGGCCTCTGATGCGGATCGACGGCGCCGGCTTCACCTCGATCTTTCAGGGCTCGATCCGCTTCAACAATTATATTGGCCTGACCATGGTGTCCGGCTGGCTCGGCGCGACCGGCGTCGCCTATGCCGCGATCTGCAACGCGGCCATGGTCCCGGTGGTCAATGTGCTGGCCGTGCTGGTCTTTGCGCGCCATGGCGATGTGCGGATGTCGCCGCTTCACGTGCTGCGCGAGAGCGTGACCAATCCGCTGACTTTGTCCTGCCTCGGCGGCCTCGCCTTTCACTGGAGCGGGCTGACGCTGCCGGTCGGCGTCGCGCCGGCAATGAAGACGCTGGGCGGCGCCTCGCTGCCGCTCGGTCTGCTCTGCGTCGGCGCGGCCCTGCGCTTTTCCGGCCTGCGCGCGTCGACGGCGCCGATCGCGATCTCGTCCTTGTTCAAACTGGCCTTGCTGCCGGGCGTCACGCTGGCGATCGCCCGGGCGCTTGGCCTCGCCGCCGGGCCGACGCTGGTCGCCGTGCTCTATCAGGCGCTGCCGACCGCCTCGTCGGCCTATATTCTGGCGCGCCAATTGGGCGGCGACGCGCCGCTGATGGCGCGGATCACCGCCGCGCAAACGTTGATCGCCATGGCGACCCTGCCGCTCGTCCTCAGCCTGCTCCCGCCAGCGTAAGCGCTCATTCCTCCGGCAGGTCCGAGGCGAAGGCCTCGTTGAGCGGCTCGTCGCCAAGCGGCTCCTCATCCTCGAGCAAGGCGGCGTCATCGCGCGGCTGCGGCACGCCGAAGCCTTTGGGCAGGCGGCCGTCGAACAGGCCCGCGCCCTTCAATTCGTCGAGGCCCGGCAGGTCGGAAATCTGCTCCAGCCCGAAATGCAGCAGAAAACTCTCGGTCGTGCCATAGGTCACCGGCCGGCCCGGCGCGCGGCGACGGCCGCGCAGCCGCACCCAGCCGGTCTCCAGCAGCACATCCATCGTGCCCTTGGACAGCGCCACGCCTCGAATATCCTCGATTTCCGCGCGGGTCGCCGGCTGGTGATAGGCGATGATCGCCAAGGTCTCCATGGCGGCGCGCGACAGCTTTCTCGGCTCCTGCTGCTCGCGCTGCAAGGCCCAGGCGAGATCGG
>NZ_JAYSBG010000441.1:0-2591 GCF_041915505.1 Rhodoblastus sp.
AACTCTTTGTCATGGAGCCCTGGTATCCGGATCCTTCGATCAATCCGAATTACACCGCCGAGAACTTTAACGGCACATTGGTCTACCTGCGCAACGGAACAGGCGACCCGTTCAAATTCCTGGGCGCACATGTGCGAAGGCCGCTTTCCTATTACCTGTCACGGCCGCTCGATGGGAAATTCATCGCCGGAATTTTCGCGACTTGAAGCGACGGCGCGCGGATTTGGCCGCGGTCGCCCCGTTCACACACAAAAGGCGCTGCGCGACCATTATAGCCGGCTATGAGGAAGGCGTCGAAACTCCGCCACGCGCCGCGCTTTTGCCGCGTGCTCGCCCAAGCGCGTCCAACCGATGTCAATTCAAGGGGTTGGCGATTTTCCGTGGTCCGTCAGAAAGATACTGCTTTCTTCCGCTCGTTTTGTCGGAGGCTGTTCACCTTTTATTAAGCAGGAACAGGAGACCTTCTCGAAACCGTGCGGTCCAATTTTCTTCAAAGCCTCACACCGCATGAAAGGCTTGAAACCATGTCGAAGCTTGCCGTTTTCGTCGCTTTCGCCGGTCTCCTGATCGCCGGCGCGACATCCGCCTCCGCCGCGCCGATCTCTCCGCCGCCGGCGAGCCAAATCACAGAAAGCAGCCCCGAAATTACGAACGTGCAATGGGGGCGGCATTGCTGGCGCGACCGCTGGGGCCGCGTCCAATGTCGAGGGGGTGGTCCGGGATGGGGACCGCGCCGCCATTGCTGGCGCGACCGCTGGGGGCGGGTTGTGTGCCGCTGAACTGACAGAAAAAGCATTACGCCGGCGACCCTGCATCCTGCATGGTCGCCGGAATGTTTTTGAGGCCAGGGGCGAGGTTCTCCCGCTGGCCTTTTAAACAGGCGTGGCGCTGCGACTGCCCTATTTGCGCGTCAAAGTAAAAGAGACTGAGACAGGCCGCGCCGGCGCAGCATGCCGTCACTTCCGTCGGCGCCGCGCCCAACGGCCTCAGGCTATATCGCCCCTTCGTTTGGCCAGGCGACGGCATTTGTCATACCTTGCTTAGGGAATCGCAGTCGGCGTATCAATTGACGTGCTTTGACCGCAGTTGGATCGCGATTCAGCGGCCGGTCAATCATCGTGATCTCCTCTTGCCTGGCGCTTCCGGTAGCGATGTTGAAACGAGCACTGTATAGGGCGATCCCCGTGGTCCTCGGCCTTCTGGCCCTGACCGGATGCGCCTCTTACGCGCCGCAACCGCTGGACCGGACGCCCAATCTGGCGTCAAGCCTCCCCATTCTTGCGGAGGCAAAGCGCGGCGCCCTCACCATTCACGATGTCGACCGACTGGCGCTGGCCAATAATCCCGAGCTTCGGGCGGCGCGCGCGCGACTTGGCCTCGCCAGGGCGCAGATCATCGAAGCCGGGGTCTTGCCCAATCCTCAGATCGCGCTTTCCTATCCGTTTTTCGCCGGCGGGGGCGAGGGGACGAATTCCTTCAGCTCGGGAATTTCGCAAGACCTGAAATCGATCATTCTCAGGCCGGCAAAGATCGAGGCCGCATCCAACGCCGCCGCCGAAATCGATGCATCGCTGTATTGGCAGGAATGGCAGACGATCGGCAAGGCGCGGATTCTTTTCGTCGATATCGTCTCGGGCGAGCGCGCGGAAAAGGTGATCGGGCGCACACGAAAGCTGCTTGAAGACCGTCTGGACCATGCGACGAAGGCGATTGACCAGGGAAACGGCACCCTTGCCTCTCTGTCCCCGGACCTGGCGGCGGCAGCGGAAATCCAGAAGCTCGACGACGACCTGAAACGGACGCAGCTTTCCCGGCGCCATCAGCTCAACGCCTTGCTCGGCGTCGCGCCCGACGCCCCCCTCGCGCTCGCGGCCGGCAGCCTGCCGCCGCCGCTCGACCCGCAGCGGGTAAGGCGGGGCCTCGACAATCTGGCCGACCGGCGGCCGGACCTGATCGCCCTGCAATATGGCTATCAGTCGCAGGAGGCGAAGCTGCGCCAGGCCGTTCTCGCGCAATTTCCGAATGTCACGATCGGGATTATCGGCGGCCGCGACAATAGCGGGATTTATTCCGTCGGCCCGCAAGTCACGTTCGACCTGCCGATCTTCGATCGCAATGAAGGCGCCATCGCCCGGGAGGGCGCGACCCGTGAGGCGCTCCGCTGTGAGTTCGACGCCCGGCTCGCCGCTGCGGCGTCCGAGGTCGGCGCGCTCCTGTCGGAACAGGCTCTGCTGCAGCGCCAATATGCGGGGCTTGCGCCGCGCCTCGCCAAGGCGAGGGATATTGCCGCGCAATCGGAAAAGGCCTATCGGCAAAATCTCCTCGACGAGCGCTCCTTTCTTGACGCTCAGCTCGCGCAGTTCACGATCGAGCGGCAGAGGATTGAACTGGAGCAGGCCCTGTTGGATGGCCGCGCCTCGCTTTCCATCCTGACCGGCGCCGACCTGCCGCCGGTCGCGATTGCTGTCGAACCGCCCCACGACAACATGATCAGCATGATCCGCGAACGGCTTTAACGGCATTTGCCGCTTTTTGCCGGCGTCAGTTGAACCGCGGGCGCAAATCAAATACCTAAAATCGACGGGAAAAAT
>NZ_JAYSBG010000442.1:0-2591 GCF_041915505.1 Rhodoblastus sp.
CGCTCAATGTCCCGGCCACCGATCCGGTCCACAAGGCCACGATCATCCCGCGCGGCCGCGCCTTGGGCATGGTCATGCAATTGCCGGAGCGCGACAAATTGTCGATGAGCTACGAGCAGATGACCTCCCGCCTCGCCGTGCTCATGGGCGGCCGCGTCTCCGAAGAGATCATCTTCGGCAAGGACAAGGTGACGTCCGGCGCCCAGAGCGACATCGAGCAGGCGACCAAGCTCGCCCGCGCCATGGTGACCCGCTGGGGCTTCTCGGATGAACTCGGCAGCGTGATGTATGGCGAGAACCAGGAAGAGGTGTTCCTGGGCTATTCCATGGGTCGCCAGCAGAATATCTCGGAATCGACCTCGCAGAAGATCGACGGCGAGGTGCGCCGTCTCGTAGAGGCCGGACAGGCCGAGGCGCGCCGCATCATCACCGAGAAGCGCGACGATCTCGAAAAGCTCGCCAGGGGGCTGATCGAATATGAAACCCTGACCGGCGACGAGATCACCGGCCTGCTCAACGGCGTCGAGCCGGTGCGCGACACGCAGGACGAGGCGCCGGCCAGCCCGCGCCGCTCGCCCGTGCCCGCCGCCGGCAAATCGACCTGGACCGGAGACGGCGACCCCGGCCTCGCCCCGGCGCCGCAATCCTGACGCAGGGATTTTTTTGACGGCCCGCGCAGCCCCCGCTGCGCGGGCCGTCGCTTGCGTTCTGGGAAACTGTTAAATCCGTTCATGTTTTGTGAAGCGCGGCGCCGGCGAAATCTTATATATCTTGCCCGAACATCCGGGATCAGCCCGCTGCAAACAGAGAGTTTTCCGCGATGAGCCGCAAATATTTTGGCACCGACGGCATTCGAGGCCTCGCCAACAAAGTCATTACGCCTGAACTCGCCATGAAAGTCGGCCAGGCCGCCGGCCTCGTCTTCCAAAACGGCGACTATCGCCATCGCGTGGTGATCGGCAAGGACACCCGGCTCTCCGGCTATATGATCGAATATGCGCTGGTGGCCGGCTTCACCTCGGTCGGCATGGACGTGTTGCTGCTCGGCCCGATGCCCACGCCGGCCGTCGCCATGCTCACCCGCTCCATGCGCGCCGATCTCGGCGTGATGATCTCGGCCTCGCATAATCCCTTCGAGGATAACGGCATCAAATTGTTCGGCCCGCAGGGCTTCAAACTGTCGGATGAGGTCGAACAGACCATTGAGGCCCTGATGGGCTCCGATCTCGATCCGAAGCTCGCCAAGCCATCCGCCTTCGGCCGCGCCCGCCGCGTCGACGACGTGCGGGCGCGCTATGTCGAATTCGCCAAGCACACCCTCCCGCGCAACATGTCCTTCGAGGGCATGCGCATCGTGATCGATTGCGCCAATGGCGCCGCCTATAAGGTGGCGCCGGAAGCCCTGTGGGAGCTGGGCGCCGAAGTCTTTTCGCTCGGCGTCGAGCCAGACGGCATGAACATCAATCGCGATGTCGGCTCGACCGCGCCGGCGGCGCTCGCCCGCCGCGTGCGCGAATTGCGCGCCGATATCGGCATAGCCCTCGACGGCGACGCCGACCGCGTGCTGATCGTGGACGAGAACGGCCATCTGGTCGACGGCGACCAGTTGATGGCTGTGGTGGCGCAGGACTGGAAGGAAGAAGGCCGCCTGTCGCAGCCGGGCATCGTCGCCACCATCATGTCCAATCTCGGCCTGGAACGCTATCTCCACTCCATCGGCCTGTCGCTCGCCCGCACGCCGGTCGGCGACCGCTATGTGCTCGAACATATGCGCGAGCATGGCTATAATATCGGCGGCGAACAGTCCGGCCACGTGATCCTGTCGGATTACAGCACCACCGGCGACGGCCTGGTGGCCGCCATGCAGGTCATGGCCGTGGTCAAGCGGCGCGGCCGGCCGGTATCGGAAGTCTGCCACGCCTTCGATCCGCTGCCGCAGATCCTGAAAAACGTGCGTTTCAAGGGCGGCAAGCCGCTGGAGGCCGCCAATGTCGCCAAGGCGATCGCCGCGGCGCGCGAAAAACTCGGCGCCGAAGGCCGGCTGGTGATCCGCCCCTCGGGCACGGAGCCGGTGATCCGCGTGATGGCAGAAGGCGACGACCGCGCCCTGGTCGAGCAGATCGTCGACGACGTCTGCGAAGCCGTCGCGACGGCGGCGTGACGACGCCGCAAACATGAACTATCCCCTTCCCGGACTGTTCGTCGGTTTCGTCCTGACCTTCGCCGCGGCAATGGCCGCCGGCGAACTGATCGCGCGGCTCGGCTTTCCGCTGCCCGCCAGTGAGAAGCGAATAGGTCAGATCGACGGCTTGCGCGGTTTTCTCTGCCTCGCCGTGATGTTCCATCATTTCGTCGTCTGGATGCAGATGGCGCGGCTTGGGGCCGGCTGGTCGACGCCGACGATCAATTTCTTCCAGATGATCGGCTCGGGCGCCGTCGCGCTATTCTTCATGGCGACCGGGCTGCTGTTCTATCCGCGCATCCGCGCCGGCTTCTCGGCCAATAACTGGCCGTCGATCTTCGTCTCGCGCCTTTTCCGCATCGTGCCCCTGAGCATTGTCGCGGTCGTCATGGTGACTGGGGTCGTGATG
>NZ_JAYSBG010000443.1:0-2588 GCF_041915505.1 Rhodoblastus sp.
CCGCAGGACTGCAAGCTGTTCGGCACGGTGTGCACGCCGGAAAATCCGGTGGGGTCGTGCATGGTGTCGTCGGAGGGGGCTTGTGCGGCGCATTACACGTATGGGCGGTACAAGGATGTGGCCTGAGGTTTTGGGGGCCGGTTCCGCCTGGGCTTGGGGTTTTCCGGGGCGCTGTGTTCCGCGTATGACCGCGGGCGTACTTTCTTTTGCTTCGCCAAAAGAAAGTAGCCAAAGAAAAGGCGACCCCTGGGTCGGCGCCCGCTACGCGGGTTCCCTGCGCTACTCGGCAGGACGGGCGGCTCGCATGAACTCGCCTGCGGCTCAGACAATGCGAGCCGAAGGCCCCCGTCCCGCCTGCGTTGCTCGGCGCCTCCCAAGGGGCCCACAAGCGTCGATGCTGACAGGCCACGGAACAAAACAACGGCTTTGCGGTGCACCGCATTTTTTGCCCAATTTCCGCGCCCACCGAAAAACTCCGACCGGTTCTCCAACCTCCCCTGGGAGGCGCCGAGCAACGCAGGGCTTGGCGGAAAAGGGGCGAGGACTGTCTGAGGCCCGTAGGGCCGAGTTCCGCAGCCCCCGCCAAGACCGAGTAGCGCAGGGAACCGGGCGCAGCCCGGCGCCGACGCGGGGTCGCCTTTTCTTTGCCGACTTTCTTTTGGCGAAGCAAAAGAAAGTCCGGTCGCGCGTCAGGCGCGAATCACAGCCCCCCAGCACCAAATCCGCCCAAGAAAACCGGAAAGCAACATGACAACAGTCCGCAAAAACTACGTCCGCCCCCTCGACCTCAAACACGGCCAGGTCGACATGGCCCACGGTTCCGGCGGCCGGGCGATGGCGCAGCTGATCGAGGAGTTGTTCGCGAAGCACCTCGGCAACGAATACCTCGGCCAGGGCGACGACGGCGCGGTGCTGCCGCACCCGGGCGAGGGCCGGCTGGTGATGGCGACCGATTCGCACGTGGTCTCGCCGCTGTTCTTCCCGGGCGGCGACATCGGCTGCCTGTCGGTGCATGGCACGATCAACGACGTCGCCGTGATGGGCGCCAAGCCGCTTTACCTTGCGGCTGGCTTCATCCTCGAAGAGGGGTTCAAGCTCGCCGATCTGGCGCGCATCGTGCAAAGCATGGCGGCGGCGGCGCGGGCCGCCGGGGTGCCGGTGGTGACCGGCGACACCAAGGTCGTCGAGCGCGGCAAGGGCGACGGGGTGTTCATCACGACGACCGGCGTCGGCGTCGTGCCGCCGGGGCGGGAACTGTCCGGCCGGCGGGCGCGGCCGGGTGACGCGATCCTGGTTTCCGGCACGCTCGGCGACCACGGCATGGCGATCATGGCCGAGCGCGAGAGCCTGGGCTTCGATTCGCCCATCGTTTCCGATAGCGCCGCGCTGCACGGACTGATCGACGCGATGCTGGCGACCGGCGCCGACCTCCGCGTGCTGCGCGACCCGACGCGCGGCGGACTGGCCACGACGCTGAACGAGATCGCCCGCCAGTCGGGCGTCGGCATGATGCTGCAGGAAAAGGCGCTGCCGGTGCGGCCGGCGGTCAATGCGGCCTGCGAGTTCCTCGGGTTGGACCCGCTTTATGTGGCGAACGAGGGGAAACTGGTCGCGATCTGCGCCGAACAGGATGCCGAAAGGCTGCTTGCCGCGATGCGGGCGCATCCGCTGGGGGGCGATGCGGCGATCGTCGGCAGCGTGCATGCCGACGACCACCATTTCGTGCAGATGACCACCGCCTTCGGCGGTCGGCGCATCGTCGACTGGCTGAGCGGCGAACAGCTGCCGCGGATCTGCTAGTGGCGCAGCGCGATCACCAGCGAACGCACGTCGCCCAGTTCGGACAGCACCAGGGCGCGGGCATCGGCCATGTCGTCGGCGTTGCGCACCCGGAACAGCTCGCGGCGGCCGTCCAGGTAGCGGACGGCGGCGGTGTATTCCGGCCGCGGCACGCTGCGCCGGCGGGGAACTGCGGTTTTTCGTTGTTGTTGCATTGTGTTCACCTCGTGCACAATTTGTTGTTGCGGTGCATCGTAACCAAACGCAAGCGATTGAAAAATATCGCGAAGGTTATAGGTTTATGCAGCATGGAAACTTGTTGCCCGGCAAGCCGCGCCACCCCGTCGTTCCGGCGTTCTCAATGAATCGAAAAAATCCAGTTCACATGCGCATCCTTCTTCTTTCGCATGCCTTCAACAGCCTGACCCAGCGCCTGTGGTGCGAACTGGCCGGGCGCGGCCACCAGTTGAGCCTCGAACTCGACATCGCGGACAGCGTGGCCGAGGAGGCTGTGGCGCTGTTCCGGCCGGACCTGGTGATCGCCCCCTTCCTGAAGCGGGCGATCCCGGAGACGGTCTGGTCGCGCCACCGCTGCCTGATCGTCCATCCGGGGCCGCCGGGCGACCGCGGGCCGTCGGCGCTCGACTGGGCGATCCTGCGCGGCGAACCGCGCTGGGGCGTCACCGTGCTGCAGGCCGAGGCCGAGATGGACGCCGGGCCGGTCTGGGCGTCGGCCGATTTCGCGCTGCGCCCGGCGGGCAAGGGTTCGCTGTACCGCAACGAGGTCACCGAGGCGGCGGTGCGCGCGG
>NZ_JAYSBG010000444.1:0-2583 GCF_041915505.1 Rhodoblastus sp.
CCAGCCCTGCGCCGAAAAAATCGCCCCGAGCAGGAAGGGCCGCCAGCGCAGGCGCACGCCCGCCGCTTCCGCCAGCGGACCGGCCCGCATGACGGCGAGATAGGAATAGGTGCTGGCGAATTCGTACCAGAAATCGAGTTCGGGCAAGGCCGCTTCCCCTCGCGCCGCGCTTGAGCGACAGCGACAAATTAGTCTAGAGCAGGAATGACGGACAGCCGCAAGGACCGAAGTGACGCGCAAAACTCTGATCATCCTGCTCATCGCCACGATCTATCTGTTCGCCATTTTCGCGCTCTGGCCGCAAATCGATCTCGGAATCGCCGGGCTGTTCCACAGCTCGGGGCGCTTCATCGCGCGCGGCCCGACCGGCGACCTGTGGCGGCGTTTCTTCTATGACGCACCTTATCTCCTGCTCGGCGCCTTCCTGCTGACGGCGCTGGCGAAAAAATGCGGCCGGGTCGAAAAGGGCCCGGATGGACGCGCCATCATCTTTCTGGTCGCCACGCTGGCTTTGGGCCCAGGCCTGCTGGTCAATGGCGTGCTGAAGGAAATTTCCCACCGACCCCGGCCGGAGCAGACCCGCGATTTCGGCGGGCCATGGACCTTCCAGCCCTATGAAAGTTTCGGCGGCCAATGCGCGAGAAATTGCTCCTTCGTTTCGGGCGAGGCGGCGACCGCCGCCTGGACACTCGCGCCGGCCTTGCTCGCCCCGCCGCCGGCGCGGGCCTTTGCCGTGGCGGCGGCGCTGCTGTTCACCCTCGCCACCGCTGGCCTGCGCATGGCCTATGGCGGCCATTATCTTTCCGACGTGACCTTCGCAGCTTTGTTCACCTTTCTCATCGTGCTCGGCGCCTACCAATGGTATCGTCGCCCGCCCCGACCGAAAGGCGAAAAACCGAGGGAATAGAGGCGCATGGATTTTTTCGCCGTCGCGCTCGACGACGCTGCTGTGCTGACGCGCTGGCTGCATGTCGTGGCCGCCTTCATCTGGGTCGGCTCGGCGCTCGCCTTGTTGAAACTGGAACTCGCCGCGCGGCCGCGTGGCGAAGGCGCGCCGAGCGGTTGGCGCACGCCAGAGCAAGGCGCCGAACAACCCGCGCCGCAGACGCTGTTCCTGCACGCCGGCGCGGGATTCCGTCTTGCCCGCGCGAAAGACGCCGATGGCGGTGAACGGGCGCTGAATTTCAAGATGGAGGCCTATGCGACCTGGGCGAGCGGCTTCGCTCTGCTCTGCCTCATCTTCTGCGCCGCGCCCCGGCTCTATCTGATCGATCCGTCCCTATGGAACGCCGCGCCCTGGGCTGCGGTCGCCGCCGCGCTAATCCCGCTGGCTTTGTCCTGGCTGGCCTATGACGCCTTGTGCAAGAGAAGCGGCCTGACCGGCGACGCGTTGCTCGCCGCTCTGTTCATGTTCGCGGCCGTGCTCGCTCTGGCGCTCACCCATGTTTTCGCGGGGCGCGCGGCCTACCTACTGATCGGCGCGCATTTCGGCACGATCATGACCGCCAATATCGCCCATGTGATCGCGCCCGCGCAGAAAAGGCGGCTGGCCTCGCTGCGCGCCGGCCTTCCCGCCGACGAGACGGACGCCAAGACGGCGCTCACCCGCGCGCTGCACAATCAATATCTCGCCTTGCCGATCATTTTCTTCATGCTATCGGGCCATGCGCCGCTGCTGTTCGCCGGGCCCGACAATGGCGTGGCGGCCGTGCTGTTCATCGCCGGATTTTTCCTGATCCGCCGGCTCTGGCTGGCTTTTTTGCGCAGCGCGGCGCTGGACAAGCGGCTCGCGGCGGCGGCCGTCGCCTGTTTCGCGCTCGGCCTTTATCTCTCCGCGCCAAGCGCGCCGCCGCCCGTTAATGAAGCGCGCAGCGCCAGCGAGGCCATCACTTTGGCGATGCGGCCGGACGACGCGGAAATCGCCGCGATCATCGAAAGCCGCTGCCTCGCCTGCCACGCCGCGCAACCGCAGATGAGCGGCCTCGCTCATGCGGCCGGCGGGCTGGACTTTTCGCGATCCGGGGATCTGCCGAAATATCGCCGGGAGATTTTACGCGCGGCGGTCTTTTCGCGGGCCATGCCGCCGCCGGGCGCGGCGCCGCCCCTCGATGCCGATGAGAAAGCGCGGCTGATCCGCTGGGCCGCACAGGCTGACTGACGACAATCCGACTGACGCTCAGAACTCGACGTCGAGTTCTTCCATCTCGTCCGGCTCGACCTTGGCGCCCTCGGCCCATTCCACCATCGGGCCCCAGGCCAGGATATGGTCGCGGAAAGCGGCGCATTCGGAATCGAGCGCGACATTATAGGTCGCGAAACGCGAGCACACCGGCGCGAACATGGCGTCGGCGAGGCTGGGCTTTTTGCCGAACAGGAACGGGCCGCCGTAACGGCTGAGGCAATCGCGCCAGATCGCACAAACGCGCTCGATATCGGGCTTGGCGCCGGACCACACCCGGAAATTGGGGAAATGCGCCTTGATGTTCATCGGCAAGGCGGAGCGCAGATTGCTGAAGCCGGAATGCATCTCGCCCGACACCGCGCGATTGTGGGTGCGCGCCGCGAGATCGGACGGCAGGACGC
>NZ_JAYSBG010000445.1:0-2573 GCF_041915505.1 Rhodoblastus sp.
CCCGCGAAGACGAAGGGCAGCACCGGCAGAATGCAGGGGCTGGCGATGGTAAGGGCGCCGCCCAGAAAGGCGAGAAGAAAGAGAATCATGCCGAAGGCGCTCCGGGCGTCAGGCCGGTTTGAATTTCAGCGCCACGCCATTCATGCAATAGCGCAGGCCGGTCGGCTTCGGGCCGTCGTTGAACACATGGCCGAGATGGCCGCCGCAGCGCCGGCAGCTCACCGCCGTACGCGCCATGCCATAGCTCCTGTCTTCCGTTTCGGTCACCGCGTCCGACAGCGGCCGCCAAAAGCTCGGCCAGCCGGTGCCGCTGTCGAATTTGGTCTCGGAGGCGAACA
Source organism: Rhodoblastus sp. (assembly GCF_041915505.1). GTDB lineage: Bacteria > Pseudomonadota > Alphaproteobacteria > Rhizobiales > Beijerinckiaceae > Rhodoblastus. Next base: position 339 of record NZ_JAYSBG010000445.1, read on the forward strand.
GATCGCGGTCGCAGCCGGCGCAGGTGAAAACGCCCTTGCGCTCCTCATGCAGCAGCGGGCTGGTGAACGGGCGCTCGGTGCCCTCGTGACGCAGCACGGCATATTGATCGGGCGTCAGCAGCTTGCGCCATTCGGCGTCGCTATGCTCCACCTTGTCCTCGGCGGCTAGCGCGGCCCGGCCCCCGGAACAGGCGGCCAAAGCGGCGGCGCCGGCGAGGCTCAGGGCGTTACGGCGAGTCAACATTTCGATCTCCGATGGGACAGCAATTTCACTCAAGAGCAATACGCGAGGTCAGCCGCGTCGTTACATCTTGCTGTGAGAAAATCGCGGCGGATCAGCGGCTCAAAAAGTCGACGCGATGAAAAAACCATCGCGCTCCGGCGGCGCGGCTTCTTCAATCGCCTGCAATCCGCGCACTTGCGCCGCGGGCGGGCCAGAGCGCATGGCCTCCATCAAGGCGTCGAGATCGGGGGCGAGGCCACTGACGCGCGTCTCGACGCTTCCGTTCGAGCGATTGCGCACCCAGCCCGATAAATTGCGGCGCTGGGCGATGCGGCGCACGAATTCGCGATAGCCGACGCCCTGCACGCGACCCTCGACGACGATCAGCAGCGTTTTGACAGGGTTTTCGACCAAGAGGCCGCCTCCTACGCATTGGCCTGCAGAATAGGCCCGGCCGACAGGCCGGGCAATAAAGCGGGACGGCGGCGGAGCGACAGGCTAGAGTTTCAGCGACGATGCGTCCCACGCGGCGCGACCAAAAAGGAGCGCGCCAGATGACGGTTCGGACGATCGGCTTCGCGGCCGCGGCTTTGCTGCTGGATTACGCCACGGCGGCGGCGGGAGCGGCGGCGGGCGATGGTTTTCATCGCGACGCCGTCGCTGCGCCGGCGCAGGTCAGGATCGAAAAAGTCCTGTTCGGTCACGGGCGCGGCGGCGCGCCGGCCAATCCGGTTCGCGTCGGCCACGCTACCACCCCGCTGCGCGAAACCTACTGGAAGCTCACCCAACTTGCCGGCGCGCCGGTCGAGGCCCCCGAACATCAGCGCGAGCCGCATCTGATTCTCGCGCCCGACGAAAATCGCGCCTCGGGAAGCGGCGGTTGCAACGCTGTCGGCGGCGGCTTCGCGCTCGACGGCGATTCCCTGCATTTCAGCCAGATGATGAGCACGATGATGGCCTGTCCGAAAGCCATGAAGCAGGAGCGGCATTTTCTCGACGCGCTGGCCAAGGTCGCGCATTTCCGCATCGAGGGCGACACGCTCGACCTGCTCGACGCCTCGGACGCCGTCCTTATGCGCTTCTCCGCGGTCGCGCAGCATTAACACGCGACGGTGAGCAGACGAGATGCGGACATGAGATTGCATTGGATTCTGGTGGCGGCCCTGATGCTGGCGACCGGCCCGACCTGCGCCGCCGCGCCAGATGTCGCCGACGCCCTGGCCGGCGGCCCGGATTTCTGGCGCGTCACCGGCCTCTGCCTCAGTCCGAAGCCGGTCCTGCGCGAGGCGCCCGGGCCTCACACGAGACGCGTCGCCTATGTTGCGGCGGGGGGCGTGGTGAAAAATCGAGGCTGCCGGATCGTCCATCGCGCGCGCTGGTGCGAGGTCGAAACGCTCGCCGAGCCGAAACAGCGCGGCTGGATCGCCGGCAACTGCCTGCGCGAGGCGCCCGAACCGGATTGAATGTGAGAGGGTCGCGAGAAAAGTGGTAGCGGAGGAGGGACTCGAACCCCCGACACAAGGATTATGATTCCTCTGCTCTAGCCGGCTGAGCTACTCCGCCCCGACACGCGGCGAGGCCGCGTCTCAAGTGGGCGGTCTATAGTCTGTCGCCGCCGCCATTGTCAAGGAATGGCTTCAGCCAATCCGCTCGATGCGGGACAAGGTGAAAAGCCCCAGCGGCGCGATCTTGCGGCGCTCGACAAGCCGCAGGTCGGAGCGCGCAGCGATCCAGTCGCCGAGGATCGCCCAGGGAAATTCCGGCCGCCAGCCCAGCGAGGCGGAGTTTTTCCCCAGCCACGACTCAACCCAGGCGACCGGCCCCGATTCGGCCCCGACATGATTGACCAGCACGATCTCGCCGCCCGGCTTCACCACCCGCGCCAGTTCGTCCAGCGTCGCGGCGGGATCGGGCACCACCGTCAGCACATAAGGCGCGACCACGGCGTCGAAATGCGCGGTCGGAAAAGCGAGGCGCGTCGCGTCCATGACAGAAAGCCCGGCGACCTGCAG
>NZ_JAYSBG010000446.1:0-2553 GCF_041915505.1 Rhodoblastus sp.
ATGCCTGGCGTGCTGCTGGCGGAGCCGCTGCGGATCGCGCCGGTTCGCCTGCGGTCCGGCCATCTCGAATACCAGACGTTGCTGACGGGTTCGTCGGATCGGATGCAACTGCGCCGCCTGCTCGACGGCGAGCTGGATGTCGTCGTCGCGCCCAAGGACGGCCTGCTCCTGTCGCGACGGCTGGCGGAGCGCCTGCGCCTGCGGACCGGCGATCTGGTCGGCCTGGACATTCTCGACGGACGCCGGAAGAGGGCCGTAGTTCCACTCGCGGGCGTCGTGAACGACCTGATCGGCCTGTCCGCCTATATGGATTGGGAAACGATGAACCGTCTCCTGCAGGAAGATCGGGCCGTCAGCGCGGTCGCGGTCCGCCTCGACGCTTCTCAGGCGGACGCATTCTACGCGGCGACCAAACAGACGCCGAAAATATCGACTGTCAGCCTGAAAGAGCGGTCCATTCGCAACTTCCGCGACTCGACCGGCGCGGTGGTGCTGCTTCTGGCGGGAATTTACACCGCCTTTTCGATTACGATCGCCATCGGCGTCGTCTACAATAATCTGCGGATCGGCTTCCAGGAGAGGTCGTTGGAACTTGCGATGCTGCGCATTCTCGGCTTCACGCCTTATGAAACGGCCCGGATCTTCTTTTCCGAAATCCTCGCCGAAGTCTGCCTCGCCATTCCCCTCGGCCTCGTCGCGGGATATTTCCTCGTGCGGCTGCTGCTTCTGGCCTTCCAGACCGAAACATTCGAAATTCCCGCCGCCATCGCCCCGCGCTCCTATTTCTGGGCCGCATCGCTGGTGGGGGGAGCGGCTGTCGTGAGCGCCGCCATCATGGGCCGCAAGCTGTGGCGAATGGACCTCGTTTCGGCGCTGAAAGGGCGGGAATGAGATGAAGCGGTTGAAATGGGCGGCCCTCGCTCTCGCCGGCGTCGGCGCCGTCGCCGCGGCGTCCGTCATTTTCATGCGTCCTCCGACCCGCGTCGAAGCGGCGACGGTGACGCGGGGCCTGTTCATCCAGACCGTGCTCAACGAGGGCAAGACGCGCGTAAGGGATCGCTATCTGGTGACGGCGCCGGTCGCGGGGATCGTGGCGCGGACGGGGCTTGAGGTCGGCGATCCCGTCGATCCCTCCACGGTGATCGCGGTCATTGCCCCCGGCTTGGCGCCGCTCGAAGATCCGCGCGCGCGCCAGGAGCTTGAAGAACGGCTCGGCGCCGCCGAAGCGGGACGCAGCCGCGCCGTCGCCGTGCTGGAAAGCGCGCGCGCCCGGCGGATGCAGGCGCGGGCCGATCTGGAGCGCACCGCTGCGCTGGAGACGAAAGGCGTCGTCACCGCCACTCGCCGGGAACGCGACGAACTCGCCAACACCCTCGCCGAAAGGGAACTGGCCAGCGCGGAATTCGGCGCTCACATGGCTGAGCACGAGGAGGCTCTGGCGCGCGCCGCCCTGGACGTCGCCGGCAGGAAGGAAACGGAAGCCCGCCGTGTTGAAATTCGCTCTCCGATCGAAGGCGTGGTCTTGAAGGTCGCCCAGGAGAGCGAGGGGCCGGTCGCCATCGGGTCGCCCATCGTGGAGATCGGCGACCCGAGACGCCTCGAAATCATCGCCGACGTTCTCACCACGGATGCGGTCCAGATTCAGCCGGGAGCGAACGCCGTTATCGAACGCTGGGGCGGGCCACGCCCGCTGTCGGCGCGCGTCGCCCGGATCGAGCCGGAGGCCTTCACCAAGGTTTCGGCGCTCGGCGTCGACGAACAGCGGGTCAATGTCGTGCTTGACTTCGCCTCGTCGCCTGAGGAATGGCGCCGGCTCGGCGACGCCTTTCGGATCGAGGCCCGCATCGAAATCGCCCGAATTCCGGACGCCGCGATCGTACCCCTCGGCGCCCTTTTCAAGCAGCAGGCTGATTGGAGCGTTTTCGTCATCGAGAACGACCGCGCTCGCATTCGGCCCGTCACGATCGGCCGTCGCGGCGAAAACGACGCCGCGGTGATGTTCGGACTTGCGCCCGGCGAGCGCGTCGTCCTTTTTCCTCCCCCGACCCTTCGCGATGGCGACAGGGTCACAACCGGAGATCGGGAACCGTGATCGAGACGCCCCCTCCGAACGCAAGCAGGATTTCTTCGTTTCTGCGTCCCGACGAGGTGGTGCGCGTCCTTGACGGCCGCCTCGGCCGGGTGCACGCGCGCCAGCGGCTGGGAATCGAAGACGACCACGAGATGCAGGCCTTCGGCCAGGGGCTCACGTTCATCCATCTGGAGAACATCCCCCTGTCGCGGGCGATCCTTCATGTCCTGCTTCGAATCTCGGGGACTTACTGGCGCGGCTTGCGGAACGCCGGACAGGTCGAATTGCGTCACAATGTCGTTTCATCATCCAGGATCGATCCCGCATTCGACGGGTTTTCGATCCTTCATCTCTCCGATCTTCACGCAGACATGAGCGCGCGCGCCATGCGGCGCGTGGCTGAAATCGCTTCCGGCCTCTCCTATGACCTGTGCGTCCTCACCGGCGATTATCGCGGAGAAACGTTCGGTCCGTATCAATCC
>NZ_JAYSBG010000447.1:0-2543 GCF_041915505.1 Rhodoblastus sp.
TGGTGGCGCTCGCGGCCGAGCGCGGCAAGAAGACCCGCGCCAAGATCAAGCTCGGCATTTGCGGCGAGCATGGCGGCGATCCGTCCTCGGTCGCCTTCTGCGAGAAGACGGGGCTCGATTACGTGTCCTGCTCGCCCTATCGCGTGCCGATCGCCCGCCTCGCGGCGGCGCAGGCCGCCCTGGGCGAATCGGCGCGTTCGACGGCGTAACGCCGAACCCCTTCTCCCCTCGCGGGAGAAGGTGGATCGCCGCCAAAGGCGGCGAGACGGATGAGGGGGCCTCGCCCCAGCGGCGAAGACCCCCTCATCCGGCGCCGCGCGCCACCTTCTCCCGCCATAGCCCGTCGAAAGACGGGCGTTCTGCCGAACGCCCTGCTGGGAGAAGGGAGGCAGTTCGGCATGTGGGAGGAGGCGCTTGCGTCGCGCGGCGCGGCGGCCGGGAGGATCGATTGCGGCAGGTTCAGCATCGTTTGACCGTTGCGACGCGCGGGCGCGGCCTGTTCGAATTTACCCGCGAGGCGCGGGCCTTTCTGCGCGAGAGCGGATTGACCATCGGGCAGATGACCGTTTTCTGTCGTCATACCTCGGCCTCGCTGCTGGTCCAGGAAAACGCGGACCCCTCCGTGGTCGACGATCTGCTCGCCTTTTTCGACCGGATCGCGCCCGAGGGACGCGGGCTCTACAGTCACGAGAACGAAGGGCCGGACGACATGCCGGCCCATTTGCGCACGGCGCTGACCCAATCGAGCCTCGTCGTTCCGTTCGCCGAAGGCGATTTGCTGCTCGGGACGTGGCAGGGGATTTATCTGTTCGAACATCGCCGCGCGCCGCATCGCCGCGAAGTGATTTTGCACGCCATCGGCGCGTGATCGCGCGCTTGCCAGAAGGCGCCGCGGCGGCTAGAGCAGCGCGACACTCGCGGAGGCTTCATGCGCGCGCCTTTTCCTGATCTGGCTTCCATCGCCGCCGGCGGAAAGCGCGGCCTGTCGCGCGCGCTGGCCCTGATCGAAACCCATGAGGGAACGGCGGAACTGGCGGAGCTGCTCGACGCCGCGCTGGCGCAGACACGCGCTCATACCGCCGGCCTGACCGGGCCGCCCGGCGTCGGCAAATCGACTTTGACCAACGCCCTTTTGCGCGCCTGGCGCGGGCGCGGCGAAACGGTCGGCGTCATCGCGGTCGATCCGTCGTCGCGCCGCACGGGCGGGGCGCTGCTCGGCGACCGCGCGCGCATGGCCACCGACCCCGACGATCAGGGCGTTTTCGTCCGCTCGATGGCGGCGCGCGACCGGCTCGGCGGATTGTCGGACCAGACCATTGCGGCGGCGGCGCTGATGCGCGCTTTGTTCGATCGCGTGCTGATCGAAAGCGTCGGCATCGGTCAGTCCGAGGCCGATATTTCCTTCGCGGTGGACAGCGTGATCCTCTGCGTGCAACCGGGCTCCGGCGACTCCCTGCAATTCATGAAGGCCGGCGTGATGGAGCTGCCCGACATTGTCGTGGTGACCAAGGCCGATATGGGCGACGCCGCCCAGCGCGCGAAAAGCGAGGTTGAAGGCGCGCTGACTTTGTTTGACCGTGACGACGATTGGCGGGTGCCGGTGATCCTGGCTTCCGCTGCGAGCGGCGCGGGTCTGGCTGAATTGCATCAGGCCCTGGCCGATCATCGGGTATGGGCGGAGCGTTCTGGCGCGTTGAAGGCCCGCCGCGCGGCGCAGGAACAGGCCTGGGTGGAGGAATCGATCCGCGCCCGTTTCGGCTCCGAAGGTCTTTCGCGCGCGACCTCCGTGCGATCGGCGGCCAAGGGGCCGTTCATGCGCGAATTGGCTATCGCGCATGAATTGATGCGGCGGCTCGGCGGCTAGGGCGCAATCATCCGGTAATGGCGGGCGAGCGCGGTGAGGCCGCGGCGTAGGATGAACAGAGCCACGGCGCCGGCCATTTTACCGTCCTTATAGGCGCCGATCTCGCGGCCGACATCGACGATCTCGCGATCCGCCAGCACGATCGCCGCGAGCGGCTCACGAAAATCCTCCGGGATCGCCTCGCGCGCGGCGCGATATTTCTGCAGCGCCTCGATCTGGCTTTCACAGCGCCACAGGCCATTGGGCGAATAGGCCGCCGCGACCTCTTGCGACGGGTCGAGCGAGCGCAGCGGGTCGAGACCGGCGCGGAAAAAACTCTCGCGATATTTTTCGCCGGCCTGGGCGAGCGCGAAATTGCGCGCCTTGTCCGCGCGGTCGAGCTGGTTGCGGTCGCGCAGGCGGACCAGCGGCCCGTCGTCGAGGCGGATGCGCGCGAATTCGACCGTCTTCGCCTCGAATGTGTCGCCGCGCGCCACTTCGACCGTTTCGGAAAAGGTCTCGATCCGCGCGGATTCGCCCGCCTTGAGCAGCCGCTCGACGCTAGGGCCCTCCGGCGCGCGATAGCCGGTTCGTTGGAAGCGCTCCAGCGTTTTTCGCGCCTCCTCCCTTGAGCCTGTTTCGAGGCAGGCGAGTTTCGGCAGGGAAATCTTGCGCTTTCTGTTCATGTTCGGCTCACGTT
>NZ_JAYSBG010000448.1:0-2524 GCF_041915505.1 Rhodoblastus sp.
CGCGCAGGTTGTTATCCGGCTTGCAAAAATGACCCCCTAGAACGGGGGATCGGCGTCCAAAATTGACCCCCTTGGCATTGGCCTGATGGGCTGTCCGCTTTGCAGCAGCAATCGGGCGGTCGGGGATGTTGATTGTGGAGACAATTGGCCGGATCCGGCGCGAGCATTTTGTCAAAGGCAAGACGATCAAGGAGATCGTTCGGGACCTGAAGATTTCCCGCAATACGGTGCGCAAGGTGCTGCGTTCCGGCGAGACGTCGTTCGAATATGAGCGCGACGTTCAGCCGCGGCCCAAACTCGGTCGCTGGAGCGCCGATCTCGATCGTTTGCTGGCGGTGAATGCGGAGAAGCCATCGCGCGAGCGTCTGACGCTGATCCGGGTCTTCGAGACGTTGCGCGATCTCGGCTACGAAGGCGGCTATGACGCCGTTCGGCGCTATGCGAAGGGCTGGAGCAGGGAACGATCGGCTGTGACGGCGGACGCTTTCGTGCCGCTGACCTTCGCGCCCGGAGAAGCCTACCAGTTCGACTGGAGCCAGGAAGTCGTCGTGCTGAGCGGGGCCACGGTGACGCTCAAAGTCGCCCACGTCCGCCTCTGTCACAGCCGGATGATGTTCGTGCGCGCCTATCCGCGCGAGACGCAGGAGATGGTGTTTGACGCCCATGACCGGGCGTTCGCCTTCTTCAAGGGCGTCTGCGCGCGCGGCATCTACGACAACATGAAGACGGCGGTGGAGACCGTCTTTATCGGCAAGGACCGGCTTTACAACCGGCGCTTCCAGCAGATGTGCGCGCATTATCTGGTCGATCCGGTCGCGTGCACGCCGGCCTCCGGCTGGGAAAAGGGTCAGGTCGAAAACCAGGTCGGCCTCGTGCGCGAGCGCTTCTTTACGCCGCGGCTGAGGTTCAAAACCTACGACGACCTGAACGCCTGGCTGGTCGACCGATGCGTCGCCTACGCCAAGGCGCATCGTCATCCCGAGTTCGCCGACAAGACCGTCTGGGAATCCTTCGAGGAGGAGCGGCCCAAGCTTGTGCCTTATGCCGGTCCGTTCGATGGATTCCACGCTGTGCCAGCGTCGGTCTCAAAAACCTGCCTGGTGCGCTTCGACAGCAACAAATACTCCGTCAACGCGAGCGCGGTCGGGCGTCCGGTCGATGTTCATGCCTATGCCGACCGCATCGTCATTCGCCAGAACGGGCGCGTGGTCGGCGAGCATCGCCGCGCGTTCGGACGCGCCGAGACCATCTTCGATCCCTGGCATTACGTGCCAGTCCTGGCCCGAAAACCCGGGGCTCTGCGCAATGGAGCGCCATTCAAGGATTGGGTGCTGCCCGCCGCCATGGAGCGCGTTCGGCGCAAACTCGCCGCGACCGACGACGGCGCGCGCCAGATGGTCGAGATCCTCGCGGCCGTGCTGACGGACGGCCTGCCGGCGGTCGAGGCGGCCTGCGCCGAGGCGCTCGGGCACAGCGTCCATTCCGCCGACGTGATCCTCAACATTCTCGCCCGCCGCCGCGATCCCGGACCGGTCCCATCGATCCAGACTCCGGAAGGGCTGAAGCTCCAGCACGCGCCGGTCGCCGATTGCGCCCGCTACGACAGCATCAGAGGAGGATAGGCCGATGGAAAGAACCCAGATCTTTGATCGCATGAACGAACTGAAGCTCTTCGGCATGAAGGCCGCCTATGACGAGGTCATGGCCAACGGCCTCAAGCGCCAGCATGAGCCGCCGCGCATTGTCGGCGAGTTGCTGCAAGCCGAGATCGCCGAAAAACACGCGCGCTCGATCAAATACCAGATGACGACCGCCAAACTGCCGCTCGCCAAGGACCTCGAAGACTTCGCCTTTGACGGGACGCCGATCAACGAAAGGCTGGTGCGCGATCTCGCCAACGGCGGCTTCATCGAAATGCAGCGCAATGTCGTCCTCATTGGCGGAACCGGCACGGGCAAGACGCATCTGGCCATCGCCATCGCGCGCAATTGCATCCGCACAGCAAAACGCGGCCGGTTCTTCAACACCGTCGATCTCGTCAACAAGCTCGAAGCCGAGACCCGCGCCGGGCGTCAGGGCCGCCTCGCCGATTATCTGACGCGGCTCGACTTCATCGTTCTCGACGAACTCGGCTATCTGCCTTTCGCCCAATCCGGCGGCCAGCTGCTGTTCCATCTGATCAGCCGGCTTTACGAGCGCACCTCGATCATCGTCACGACCAACCTCGCCTTCGGAGAATGGCCATCCGTCTTCGGCGACGCCAAGATGACGACCGCGCTGCTCGATCGGCTCACGCATCATTGCGACATCGTCGAAACCGGCAACGAAAGCTGGCGCTTCAAGAACCGCGCCTGAAGCCTGCCTAAAACCCGAGCCTCACGCCGCCGCGCACGCGCCGGCTGCGCAATCCCAACCAGCTGCGCCGGCGCGCGCGCTCGATTGGAATCCTACGCCGCCAGAGGGGTCAATTTTGGACGCCGATCGGGGGTCAAATTTGCGCGCCGATTGACACGCTGACGCCAGC
>NZ_JAYSBG010000449.1:0-2514 GCF_041915505.1 Rhodoblastus sp.
CGCACTGGCGTTGATTGGGCGCACCATAATCAAAGCCGTAGGGTTTGGGTAGTGCCATCAATCCGTCATTGGCCCGATTTGTCCAGACCGAAGGCGCGCGCCAGCCGGGGGCCGATCAGGGCGTCGAGCGAGAAGCCGCCCGGCCCGTGGACGAGGATGGCGAGCGCCGTCGCGGCCCAGATCAGGTGGAAATTGGCCCAGCCCTCCGGCGCCGTGAGCTGGATGATCGCGGTCATGCCGAGCAGGCCGAGCGCTGCGAGCCGCGTTCCAAGCCCCAGCACCAGCAGGATCGGCAGCAGGATCTCCATACAGCCTGAGGCGAAAGCCATCAGATGCGGCGCCGGGAAGGGGATTTCGGCCCCGAACAGGTGCAGCCGGAACTCATCGGCGAAGAGAGCGTCGGCGCTGTCGCTCAATTGCAGGAAACCGTCCCATTTGGTCAGGCCGGAGCGATAGAAGGGCACGGCGAGGGCGATCCGCAGCGCCAGTTGCGCGAAACTGACGAGAACGGGCTGCGCGGCCTGCCACAGGCGCGGCTTGGTCGGAACGGTCGCGGTCAGGACGGTCATGTCGCTTTTCCTTGCATGAGGGCGATATCGGCGAAGGCGCCGGCGCGGGTGAGGGCGACGAGGCTTTGCCCGAAATCGAAGCCGGGCCCGGCGGCTTCGCCCGCCAGAGCGGCGGCTTCGAGTGCCGCGCCGCCGGCGCAGGCGCGCAGAAAGGCGGCCTCGCCGGCGGAAATCGCGATCAGCCGCGCTTCCGCCTCCGGGCGCAGGACGAGCACGGTTTCGCCGCTCCAGTCCTCGATCGCGCCGTCGTCCGTGGCGCGCAGGGCGCGCAACGGCCAGTCCGAGGCGACCAGCGCGGCCGATGGGTGCAGTTTTGCGCGCATGGCGCCGATCATGGCGGGGTTGAACGCCGCGAGCCCCGCAGCGCCGAAAGGCTCGGCCTCGGCGGCGCGCAAGGCGGTCAGGCAGGCCCAGTCGAGCCGGGCGATGTCGGGCAGATAAGGCGTTTCGGTTTCGCCGGCTTCTTCCAGGAAGAGAGCAATGAAATCCGGGAAATTCGCGCCGTAATCGCCCAGAACCGGCGAGCGCGGCGGATTTTTTCGCGCGAAGGCGCGGGCGAGGCCGGCGAAGGCTTCGTCGCCGACGAGCCGCAGCACGGTCGGGAATTGCGCCTTGAGCGCGCCGATCTCGGCGACCGCGACATTATTACGATAGACCGCGAAACGCGACGCCGCGTCGCAGGGCGCGAACAAAGGCGGGATCGGCGCGTCCGGGTTCGACAGCGCCCCGGCGAAGGCCGCCTGCCAGCCGCTGGGGCTGGAAACGGCGGCGTGTGCGTCGCTTTGGGTCGTTGTGGCGGTCGCGCCGGCAGGCGCGGCGGCTTCCAAAACGGCGCGGGCCTTAGCCGTTTCCGCAAGCAGATCAGGCCATTGCGGCAGGTTATTGTCCCATTCGATCAAGGTGGGGCGCGGTCCGGCGCGGGCGATCACATGGCGATAAAGCGCCCAGACCGGCTCGGCGACCGGGCCGCCATGATCGTCGATCAGGAAGCATCCACCGGCGTCGCGCGCCTCGGCGTGGCCGGCGAGATGGATTTCTCCGACCCGATCCAGCGGGAAAGAGTCGAGATAGGCCCTGGCGTCGAAACCATGATTGATCGCGCTGACATGGACATTATTGACGTCGAGCAGCAGGCCGCAGTCGGCGCGCGCGCAGAGCTCGGCGAGAAATTGCGTCTCCGCCAGCGCATCCACGGCGAAGCGCAGATAGGTGGCGGGATTTTCGATCAGGATCGGGCGCCCGAGCGCCTGCTGGACGGCGTCGACCTTGTCGGCGACCCGGCGCAGGGCGGTTTCGTCATAGGGCAGGGGCAGAAGATCGGGAAAGGCGCGGCCGGAAAAGTCGCTCCAGGCGAGATGTTCCGACACCAAAGCCGGCGCCGTGCGCGCGACCACCTGTTGCAGCCGCGCCAGATGGTCGCGGTCGAGCGGCGCGACGGAGCCGAGCGACAGCCCGACCCCATGGACGGAGAGCGGATAATGCTCCCGGATCGCGGCGAGCCAGCGATGATTGGGCCCGCCCGCATTCATGTAATTTTCGGCGTGGATCTCGAAAAAGCCGAGATCGGGCCGCGCCGCCAGAATGGCCGCGTAATGATCCGGCTTCAGGCCGGCGCCGACGCTGTCGGGAGCAAGCGCGGCGACCTGGCTGCGGATCGGTGCGGAGACATTCATGGCGGCGCGGCTCCCCAGCGCGGTCAGGACTTCGGGCGGTCGCGGTCGAGCGGCGCCAGCGAGCCGGCGCGGCCGCCGGGAACTTTCACCGTCGCGCAGGTTCCCTTGGGCACGAATTTCCAGCTATTGCCCTGATAATCGATGGCCGAGGTGCCGGCGCAGGTGGTGCCGGCGCCGGCGGCGCAATCATTGGCGCCCTTGAGGGCCACGCCAAAACATTTCTCCTGATTGCTCTCGGCCTTGGCCGGAACGGCGGCGAGCGCCGTCATCAG
>NZ_JAYSBG010000450.1:0-2499 GCF_041915505.1 Rhodoblastus sp.
CCCTTCTAATTGTGCGGGCAGCGCCGGCTTTTATCGCCGCGGAATTATAATAACCGCTCAGAAGTAAACGCGGCGCCTACGTGAGCGCCCAAATATCTATAAAATCCATGCTTTGAGCGGGGGCGGCCAGCGATCTCTCGATGCGACGACGATCGGATCGGCCATTCCTGCCTCAAGCGCCGGCGGCTTCTCCGGGATGAACTCGACGCGGCAGTTTAAAAGGCGTCACGAATGGCCATCAACGGCGGGGGCGTGTCGAACGATCCTGCGAAACGATGTAACAGGCGATCGCTGCGAGGAACAGCACGACGCCGATCCAGAACATCTCACGAACAATTCCCGGGACTTTTTGCGCCCATTCCGGGATTCGAAGCCACTTTCATTCCCAAAAACACAAAAAGCCGCGTCACGACAGACGCGGCTTTTTCGCAATGAAAACAAGGTAGTTAATGGTCGGAGTGGCGGGATTCGAACCCACGACCCCTAGTCCCCCAGACTAGTGCGCTAACCGGACTGCGCTACACTCCGACTGTCCGCCTTATAGTGAAGCCCGTCGGCACTGGCAACGCCGCGGGGAAAAAAACGTCATGAAGGCTCGATCAACCGCGTCGCGCCTCGTCCAATATGCGGCCGCCCTCGACCAACTCCGCCAAAATGGCCTCCATGCGATGGCGATCCTGCGCCGAAAGCCGCGTCGCGCCAAGGAGTGACGCGCCAACTGACGCGCCTGGAACTAACGCGTCTGGCGCCGCCGGCTGCGCGACAAACGCTGGGCCGTCGCCCGACGACTCACCCAGTTCGCCGTCCGCTTCGGCAAGCATAACTTCGCCAGGCAGCGCGACCGTCTCGTCCTCGTCTTCGGGCGGCGGCGGCGCGCCCCGCCCGCCAGCGCGCGAGGCGGCGACCACGGCCCGCGCGCCCTGCTCTTTCAGAATGCGCTGTACGCCGCGGATCGTATAGCCTTCGCTATAGAGCAGGATGCGAATCGCAGCGACGAGCTGGACGTCCTCGGGCCGATAATAGCGCCGACCCCCGGCGCGCTTGACCGGGCGAATCTGGCTGAATTTGGTTTCCCAGAACCGCAGCACATGCTGCGGGAGATCCAGCTCCTCCGCGACTTCGCCAATGGTGCGAAAGGCGTCCTGGGTCTTGTCCATCAAGCGCTCCGACGCGAATCATCATCGCGCCGATATCGGCGCGATCCGATTTTCCGCCAAACCCGGAACTTGTCCAGAGCCGCGCGCTTCAGTCGCGGTTGATGCGCTCGCGCATGATGTGGGACGCCTTGAACACCAGAACCTTGCGCGGCGAAATCGTCGCCTCCACGCCAGTCTTGGGGTTGCGGCCGACGCGCTCGCGCTTGGCGCGCTGCAGGAACGTCCCGAAGCCCGAGAGCTTCACATTCTCGCCGCGCAGCAGGGCGTCGCTGACCTCGTCGATCACCATTTCCACCAATTGCGCCGATTCGAGCCGCGACAGGCCGATGCGGCGAAACAGAGCCTCGGCGAGATCGGATCGGGTGACCGTGCCTCTGCGCGCGGCCTCGTCGGAACGCGGCGGCGCGCTCTCCTGCCCCGCTGCTTTCGCGATCAATGTCTCCGTCGTCATCGAAACCGCCCCTCGAAGGATTCTTGTTCGGAATTCTTGTTAGGAATTTTTGGCGGCCTTGTTGTGGCGTCACAGCGCTGACCGCCTCTCCCTTTGGCGGATTTATACCCTATAAATCAAATATTTCGAGACAAAACGCGAAGTTTGCGGATGATACGGAGGCTCTCGCGCGGCCCTTTTCGCGACGCTCGCGGGCGGCCGGGCGGCGCCTGAATCGCCGCCCCGTCCCTCACCAGCGGATCAAGGCGGCGCCCCAGGCGAAGCCGCCGCCGATCGCCTCGATCATCACCAGATCGCCCGGCTTGATACGGCCATCCTCGCAGGCCACGCTCAAAGCGAGCGGGATCGACGCGGCGGAAGTATTGCCGTGCCATTGCACGGTCTTGACCACCTTTTCCGGGGCGATGCCGAGCTTCTGCGCCGAGGAATCGATGATGCGCTGATTGGCCTGATGCGGCACGAACCAGTCGAGGTCGTCGGCGGTCACGCCGGCCTCGGCGAAGGCGTCGACCATCACATCGGTGACCTGCCCCACCGCGAAGCGGAACACGTCCTTGCCCTCCATGCGCAAATGGCCCGCCGTCCCGGTGGTCGAGGGGCCGCCGTCGACATAGAGCTTCGAGCGATGGCGCCCGTCGGAGCGCAACTTGCTGGCGATCACGCCGCGGACGGGCGCGCCCTCCGGCTGCTCCTCGGCCTCCAGCACGATCGCGCCGGCGCCATCGCCGAACAGCACGCAGGTGGTGCGGTCTTCCCAGTCCATAATGCGGGAAAAGGTCTCGGCGCCGATCACCAGCGCGCGCTTGTGCGAGCCGGAGGTCAGGAATTTGTCGGCGGTCGTCACCGCGAACACGAAGCCGGCGCAGACCGCCTGCAGATCGAAGGCCACGC
>NZ_JAYSBG010000451.1:0-2487 GCF_041915505.1 Rhodoblastus sp.
ACCAGTTCCTCGATTACACCGCCAAGCAAATAATCGGCTCCAACCGTAACCGTGCGAAAATCATTTGGCGTGAGCCGGACGTTTTCACACGGCCTGGACCCGAAGCTGTCGGTTGGCGCGCTAACACGAACGACCGCAAATTTACGCCAACCTGTCATTGCTGCGATGCGCCGAGCGGCTGATTTTGCCCCCGATTTGATGAAGCCTACTTGGGCGAGACGGCGTCGGCAAAAGGGTGAATATGCTCGTTCGGGTGAGGCTTCAACCACCGCGGCGGAACTACTCGGCGCCAGGCCTCTGCCTTTCAAGGAGGGACGCGCGCAATTGGGTTGGCGACGTATCGAACCAGCGTCGGCAGGCGCGAAAAAAGGTGCCCGGGTCAGCGAAACCGAGCAGATAGGCGACCTCGGCCGTCGATAGGTTTGGTCGGGTGAGATAATTTTGAGCGAGATCGCAGCGGGTCGAATCGAGCAGCTTCTCGAAACTCGTGCCTTCTTCGCGCAAGCGCCGTCGGAGGCTGCGGTCGCTGACATTTAGCGCATGGGCGACGGAATCGCGGCGCGGCTCGCAACTGGGTAGTTGCCGCGTGATTTCGCGCCGGACGCTCATGCTCAATCCCGTACCGTCGAAGGCGGCGACCTCCTGCTGCAGCAGGTTTTCATGCAGTTGCGCGACGATGGGGTTGAAGGCGGGCATGCGGGCGTCGAGCGCCGTGGCCGTGTAAACCCAGCCGTTGAATTCGGCGTTGAATTTCACTGGGCAGCGGAAAGACTCCGCATAGCGCGCCAGATCGCGCGATGGAGGATAGACGATCTGTACGCTGACGGGCTCCGCGGGCCGCCCCGCGACCCAGCGGAAGAAATTCAGGATCGTAAGCAAGTCGAATTCAATCCGCTGGCGCGGGATGGTCTCGCGTCCGCCAAACAGGTTGAAGCGGACGTTGACGAATTCCTCCGCGGGCTCCAGCGTGAGTTCCGCCGCGTCGCTGACGAGGCGCATGTAGCGCGAAATCGAATGCATAGCCGCGCGCAGGTTGGGGCTCGACAACATAGCGTAGCCGAGAATGTCGAAATTGCCCGGGAGCGGCGCCGCCGCGCCAATAAGTCCGATGCTAGGGTCGCCACTCAGTTCGGCGGCCGCGCGCCAAAGAAGGCTCATTTTTTCAGTCGGCACACGAATGTTCCGGTCATGCAGAATTGCGGGATCGAGCGTAGCCGCCTTCAGCAACGGGGCCGTATCAAAGCCGACGTCCGCCATGGTCTCGATCACCCCCTTCAGCCAGGATGACGACGTCGTTCGGCTGTTCATGCCTCAATCTCTCCCTTGGTCCGCGTCGCCAGGAGCTTCGTGACGCGCGTTTTTTTGCAATCTTGCGTCAGCTTCCCGCACCAAACAAAGGATAAAGTTGGCGCCAGATTGCGTGCCGATCCGGACGAGGGATTGCAACGTTTAATCCGTTGCTACACTTGAGCTTGTCAGCGCATCAAGCCTCTACGACTAAAGGTTAGGCTCTTGGCGCGCCGACGTGTCACCAACGCCAGAACTTTGGCCGCGCAGCGCCATATGTCGTCCGGCATGGACCCGCTATCCTCACACCCCAGAAAAATCCGAGCTTTGTAGCCGCGAAAGCGGAGCAGGCCCTGAAACATAAAACAACTTTGGGAGGAAAAAAGTGGCGACTGCCAATCCCTATTCTATTGGGCTGGATTCCAACCGGGCCAATTACGCGCCCTTGACGCCGCTCAGCTTCCTGTTTCGGGCGGCGGACGTGTTCCCGCACAAGACCTCGATCCTCTATAACGACCAGCGCTTCACTTGGGCGCAGACGGCGGAGCGGTGCCGGCGGTTGGCCTCGGCGCTGAAGAAGCGCGGCATCGGCAAGAATGACACCGTCGCTGTCATGCTGCCCAACGTGCCGGCCATGGTCGAAGCCCATTTCGGCATTCCGATGTCCGGCGCCGTGCTCAACACGCTCAACACCCGGCTCGACGCCGAGGCCATCGCCTTCCAGTTCGATCACGGCGAAGCGAAAATCCTGCTGACCGACCGGGAATATTCGAAGATCATCGCCAAGGCGCTCGACCTGATGAAGGGGCCGAAGCCGCTGGTGATCGATGTCGACGATCCATCCTATGTCGGCGGGACGGCGCTGGGCGCGATCGACTATGAGGCGTTTCTGGCCGAGGGCGATCCGGCCTTCGAGCCGGAGCCGCTCGACGACGAATGGGACGCCATCGCGCTGAACTATACCTCGGGCACTACCGGCAATCCGAAGGGCGTGGTCTATCACCATCGCGGCGCCTATCTCAACGCGATCAACAATATCGTCAGCTGGGGCATGGCTCCTCACTCGGTCTATCTGTGGACCCTGCCGATGTTCCATTGCAACGGCTGGTGCTTCCCCTGGACCATGGCGGCCAATGCCGGCGTCAATGTCTGCCTGCGCCGGATCGATCCGAAACTGATCTTCGACCTGATCCGCGAACA
>NZ_JAYSBG010000452.1:0-2484 GCF_041915505.1 Rhodoblastus sp.
TGGACGCCTTCGTCGAAACCTTGGCTGCAAAGGAAAACAAGCATGGACACGAATGACGATCTCGATCTCGTCCTTGAGCGCGTGGTCAAGGCCAGTCCGGCCCAGCTCTGGCGCGCCTGGACCGAGCCGGACCTGCTGAAACAATGGTTCGCGCCGCGGCCCTATGGCGTCGTCAAGGCCGCGATCGACCTCGCGCCTGGCGGCGCGTTCAATATTGTGATGTGTTCGCCGGAGGGGCAGGCTTTCCCT
This sequence comes from Rhodoblastus sp., assembly GCF_041915505.1. Lineage (GTDB taxonomy): Bacteria > Pseudomonadota > Alphaproteobacteria > Rhizobiales > Beijerinckiaceae > Rhodoblastus. The sequence goes on from NZ_JAYSBG010000452.1 coordinate 250, forward strand.
GAAAAGCCGGGTTGCGTGCTGGTCGTGGAGCCGGAACGGCGTCTGGTCTGGACCGACGGTCTCGGCCCGCATTTCCGGCCCAATGCCGAGGCCTTCATGACGGCGGATATCACGATGGAGCCGGCGCCGGGCGGTGCGCGCTATCGCGCTCTGGTGCGCCACAAGACCCTGCAGGATCGGATCAGGCACGAAGAAATGGGATTCTTCCAGGGATGGGGAACCTGCCTGACCCAATTGGAAGAGCTTGCCGCGCAATTACGGGCGTGACGCAAGCCTAATCGAGCCGGCTCTTGTCGTGCAGCCGCGCGGCGTCACGGCGCTCGCGCAGGACGAGGCTCCAGGCGATCAGCAGCGCGAGGATCACGCCCAGCGTGATCATCATCTTGACGAAAATGTCGGGATCGAACAGCCGCGTCCATAATTGCAGCAGCGCAATGACGGCGCCGGTCACGAACAGGCCGAAGGCGGCCGGAACCGTCCAGTTCATGGCTGCGTCTCCTGCTCGACCACGACCGCCGTGCCGTAGCAGATGACTTCGGTCACGCCGCTGAGAATCTCATTGGCGTCATAGCGCATCATGACGATGGCGTTGGCGCCGACCGCGACGGCATGCTGGCACATCATTTCATAGGCCTCGGTGCGGGCTTTCTCGCAGAGATTGGTATAGACCGAAATATTGCCGCCGAAGAAAATCTGGAACGCGCCGGCCAGATTGCCGACCACCGAGCGCGAGCGCACCGTAATGCCGCGCACGATCCCGATATTGCGGACCACCCGGAAACCCGGCAATTCCAGCCCGGTGGTCACCCTGTTCGCCTGCATCGATTCCTCCGCCGTCAAAGGCTGACGGCGCCGATGCTAGCGCTCGCCGGTTGATTTTCGGTTCGCGCAAACGGTAAAGCGCCGAATGGTGACGTTTTACCGGCCGTACTGGCCCGTCCCCTTTGAAAGAAACGTTGAATTAAGATAGTCGTTCATAATGACGCTCCGGATTAACGGCCGGCGTTGGTTGAGTTTTTTGGAATGAGCCGGTTGCGCTGCGCCCTCTTGATCGGACTTCTGGCGGGAGCGGCGGCGCTCCCCGAAGCCGCGCGCGCGGATTGGCTCTCCGATTGGTCCTTCGGCCTGTTGGGCAGTTCCGACGCCCCGCCCGCGCCGCGCGCCGACGCCGTTTCCTATTCGGTCGAATTCGTCACGCCGGACTCGTCGCTAAAGGACGCCCTGCAAAGCGCGTCAAACCTCTATCGCCTGCGCCAGGAGCCACCCGAAAGCGGCGAGGGTCTCGCGCGGCGCGCTTCCGCCGACCTGCCCCGCCTCGTCGACGCGCTTTGGGCCGAGGGCTATTACGACGCTTCCGCGCGTGCCGTGGTCAACGGCCAGGTCATCGAAATGGGCGGCGCCGGCCTCGACGCCGCCGCGCGCGCCGCCAATCAGGCGCGCGGCCACAGCGTCGTCCATATTGCGCTCGAAGTGCGCCCCGGCGCGCTCTATCGCATCGGAGTCATGCGGATCGTAGACGTCCGCACCGGCGAGCCGCTCAACCCTGAACTGACGCGGCGCCGCGTGCTGAAACTCTCCAGCGGCGATCCCGCCCGCGCCAACGACATACGCGACATGCAATCGCGCTTGGTCAACGCCATCCGCGAAAAATCCTATCCGCTCGCCAAGGTCGATCTGGCGGAGGCGACCGTCCATCACAACAGCCAGACCGTCGATCTGCTGGTCAAGGCCGATACCGGGCCGAAGGCCGGTTTCGGCGAGGTCACGGTGACGGGGACGCGCGACCTCGACCCGCGCGTGGTGCGCTCCTTCATCTATGTCGAGCCGGGCGATCCCTATTCGCCGCAGAAAATCGCGGCCATGCGCAAATCCATCGGCCAGATCGAGGCGATCGGCTCGACCCGCATTCTCGAATCGGATCATCTCGACCCGAATGGCAATCTGCCGATCACGGCGCAGGTCGACGAGCGCAAGAAATATGCGGTCAGCGCGGCGGCGCAATATTCCACCATCGACGGGCCGAACGCGCGGGCGGACTGGACGGCGCGCAACCTGTTCGGCGGCGGCGAGCGCCTGCGCATCGACGGCCTCGTCGGCTATGCCCAGCAGGGAACCTATCAGGCGACGCCGAGCAAGACCTGGTTCGATCCGGACCGCATGATCGGGCGCCTCAACGCCAGTTTCATCAAGCCGGCGCTATGGGGCACGCGCAACGATTATCTCGCCGACGTGACT
>NZ_JAYSBG010000453.1:0-2459 GCF_041915505.1 Rhodoblastus sp.
GGTCAACGCCCGGATCGTCGAGGCCTTCGCCAAGGAGGGCGCCGACGCCTGGTACAAGGACGGCGCCGCCGAGCGTTTCCTCGCGCCGGATCATAACCCGAGTGATTACGACAAGATCGACGATGTGCTCGACGTCTGGTTCGATTCCGGCTCGACCCACGCCTTCACGCTGGAAGACCCGGTCCATTTCCCGACTTTGGCCGGCATCCGCCGCCGCCACGACGGCGGGCCGGACGAGGTCATGTATCTCGAAGGCTCGGACCAGCATCGCGGCTGGTTCCATTCCTCGCTGCTGGAAAGCTGCGGCACGCGCGGCCGCGCGCCCTATGATTCCGTGCTGACCCACGGTTTCGTGCTGGACGAAAAGGGCCGCAAAATGTCGAAATCGCTCGGCAATGTGGTGGCGCCGCAGACGGTCATCAAGGATTCCGGCGCCGATATCCTGCGCCTGTGGGTCGCGGCCTCGGATTATTCCGACGACCTGCGCATCGGCAAGGAAATCCTCGCCACCTTCTCGGAAACCTATCGCAAGCTGCGCAACACGCTGCGCTGGATGCTTGGCGCGCTGGCCCATTTCGATCCCGCCGAGGCGGTGGCGCAGGCCGAAATGCCGGAGCTCGAGCGCTACATCCTGCATCGGCTGGCCGAGATCGACTTACCCGTTCGCGAGGCCTATGCCGCCTTCGATTACAAGAAGGTGGTCGCGTTGTTGTCGGCCTTCATGACCGGCGATCTTTCGGCCTTCTATTTCGATATCCGCAAGGATTGCCTCTATTGCGATCCGCCGTCGAGCGTCGCCCGCAAGGCGTCGCTGACCGCCATCAATATCCTCTGCGACGCCTTGCTGAAATGGCTGGCGCCGATTCTCTGTTTCACCGCCGAGGAGGCCTGGCTGGCCTTCCGCCCGCAAGGCGCGGCCTCGGTCCATCTGACGGAGTTTCCCGCCGGGCTCGAGGTTTGGCGCGACGAAAAGCTCGCCGCCAAATGGCGCGCGGTGCGCCGCGTCCGCGCCGTGGTCACCGGCGCCCTGGAAATTGAACGCGCGCAAAAAAATATCGGCGCGTCGCTGGAGGCCGATCCGCAGGTCTTCATCGCCGATTCCGCGCTGCGCGAGGCGCTGGACGGCGTCGATTTCGCCGATGTCTGCATCACCTCGGCGATCGAGATCGTCGCCGGACCGCCGCCGGAGGGCGCCTTTACCCTGCCGGAAACGCCCGGCGTCGGCGTCGTCAGCCGACGCGCTCCGGGGACCAAATGCGCGCGGTCGTGGCGGATTTCGCCGCTGGTCGGCTCCGATCCGGAATTTCCGGACGTGACGCCGCGCGACGCCCAGGCCCTGCGCGAATTGCGCGCGCTCGGCGCCTGGGCGTGAGTCTGTCGCCACCAATGCGCCGCCGCCTGATTGGTTTTTCCGTCGCGGCGGCGGTTTTCGTCGCGGATCAGGCCAGCAAATTCTGGGCGATCGGCCTGCTCGATGGGCCGGACCATCCCGTCATCGCGCTGACGCCCTTTCTGGCTCTGGTGATGAGCTGGAATCGCGGCATCGCCTATACTTTGCTGCATTCGGACGGCGATTTCGGCCGCTATGCTCTGGCGGCGCTCGCCTTTGCGGCGGTTGGCCTGCTGTCGCGCTGGCTGTGGCGGACCGGTGCGCTGGTCTCGGCCATCGCCTTTGGCTGCCTGATCGGCGGCGCGCTCGGCAACGCCAGCGACCGGCTGGTCCATGGCGCTGTGGCCGACTTTCTCTATTTCCACACGCCCGTCTCGCTGGGGCCGCTGTCGAACTATGTTTTCAATCTGGCCGATGCGGCGATATTTGTCGGCGTCGTCCTGTTGGTGTATGAGGCGGCGACCGCGCGCGAGACCGGCGCCGGGGAAGAGCAGGCCTGACCGACCGGCCTTGCTGTGAAATCGCCGCAAAGCGCCGTTAACCCGGTAAGGCGGATCCATTTGGGCAAGGATGACGGGATGAGCAGGACGCGGAAATTGTCTCTCGGCGTGGCTTTCGCCAGCCTGGGCCTCGCGGCGGGAGCGCCGGGCGGCGCGGCGCTGGCGCAAAGCCAGGGGCCGACGGCTTTCGGGCAGGAAATGCCGCAGCAATATTTCCTCAATCGCGTGACCAATCCCGCGCCTCCGGCGGCGAGCGTCGGCGCGGCGCAGGGCGCTTCGGCCTCCGGCGCGCCGGGCCAGGGCGGCGCGGCGCAGGCCGCCGCGGCCGATGACGACGATGGTCCCGGCCCCTTCCCGAAGCGCTATCTGTTGAACAAGATGTTCGACAGCGGCCGTTGACGGGGCGGCTTCCGGCTCTGCCGCGAAATAGCCTTGAATCCGCGTTAGAGGGCGATATTTTAAGGCTTCCGGGTAAGGGACTTTAGCTTGGGGTCTTCAGCTTGACGAAGGATTTTGCGGTGGGTGTGGCGTTGGCGAAAATCATCGGAAATGGGAAGGCCGCCTCCCGC
>NZ_JAYSBG010000454.1:0-2441 GCF_041915505.1 Rhodoblastus sp.
GGATGGGTTGCGCGCTGGAAGGCGCGGCGGCCCGTCTTTGCTGCGTCGGCGACGCTCGCGGCGAATTTTGGCAAAATCAAACGCGCTCCCATCGTGTTTGTCTTGTCGGCCGGACGCAAACTTAACGAAAAAGGTAACGAAATCCTTGCAGGAATTCGTTGACCCCTAGTTTCCGATGGCGCCCGACCTCGGGATTCGGCCCCTGATCGGCGCATCGGGATACACTATCCGTCGCAACAAGGCCACAGCGGGAGGAAAAACAGCTCCACCTGCGCTTTTTTGCCGCGTGTGGCCAATTTAACAGATTTCGCGGCAAAATGAGGGCAAAATCACGGTGGCGTGATCGAATGCCGAATCAGCCTCCCGAGGAACCGCCCAACCCGAGCAGGTCGCGGGCCTTGCGGCTGTAGCCGTAAATGTCCTCGAAACGCTGGAGGCGGCCGTCGCCGTCCACGGCCAGAGTGAAATAGACGATATGGACCGGCACGGGCTGGGGCAGCGACACTCGCCGCTCGCTCTTGCCGACCATTTTCCGTAGCCGCTCCTCGGTCCAGCCATGCTCCGGCCCCAGCAGGGTCTCGGCGAATTTGAACGGCTGGTCGACGCGCACGCAGCCGTGGCTATAGGCGCGCCGCGTGGTCGCGAACAGCTGGCGGGTCGGCGTGTCGTGCATATAGACTGCATAATCGTTCGGGAAGATGAACTTGATCTGGCCCAGCGCATTGCGCTCGCCCGGCGGCTGGCGCACGTAAAGCCGGCCATTGACCGTGCGAATCTCGTAGCCCTGCGCCCGCAAAGCGTCGAGATGCGGCATCAATTCGTTCTTGATGATCGATTGCGGCACGTTCCAGGACGGGTTGACGATCAGATATTCGATCTTGTCCGAGAACAAGGGCGTCGGCTTGTCCGGCTTGCCGGTGATGACCCGCAGCGGCAGCACGAGCGCGTCATCGCGGTAGAAGCGCGCCGTGAATTCCGGAATATTGACCACTACGCGTTCGGACCCGAGGTCGCGCGGCAGCCAGCGCCAGAACTCCATATTGGTCAGGATCTCGCTTTCGAGATCGGCGTTGCGGCGGCCGCTCAACGCCGGGCCCGCATCGCTGAGGCCGCGCCCCCGCTCGGTGGCGGCCAGCCGCGCCATGGGTTCGGGCGCCGCGCGAAGCTCCGCCAGCTTCGCCTTGAGGGCGAGATAGCCGGGATGCCGCGGATTGTAGGAGTCGAGGGTCTTGGCGGCGTCGGCCGCTTTCGCCGTCTCGTCCAGCGCCTGGGCGGCAGGGACGACCGGCGGATGGACGCCGACCAGGCGCGACATCCGGGCCGGCTCGACGCGGCCGCCGCTGGCCTGGAACGCATAGGCCGCCACGGCCTCCGACAAGGCGACGTCGCCGAGCGCCAGCGCGTTCGGCGGCCCCTTGTCGAGCGAATAGACGCGATAGGCGCGCAGGTCGAGGCCGTCGTCCGGCGCGCGCTGCAATTGTTCGAAGGCGGCGCGGGCGGCGGGCGTCCACTGGCCGTCGGCGATCCAGACCGGCGCGTCGCCGCGGCTGGCGTAGAAGGCGTCGACCGCCTGGCGCAGGGCGCGGACCTGCGCGGGCTGACGCTGCGCGCCGGCCGCCTCGCGGCCGAGGGCGTCGCGAATCGCCTGGTTTATCGCGGGCTTGAAGGGGCCGGACGGGTCGACGGGCGCAGCGTCGGCGGCTTTTGCGGCCGGCTGGGTCTCCGGCGTCGGGGTTTCGGGCGTCTGGGCCGGGGAGGGTGCGGCGTCCGGGAGGTCGGCTTGCGAACTTTGCGCGGCGGCGGGCGATTCGGGTTTGATTCGGCTGGTCTCGTCGGCCGAGGGCCCGATGGCCCAGATCGCCCTGTCCGACAGGTCGCGTTCGCCGCCCGCGACAGGCGTCGAGGGCAGGCTCAAGGCCGGACTGGCGGCGGCCAGCGCGGCGGCGGCCAGCGCCGTCCGGAATTTGGCGGCGGACGAGCCAAGCGAAAACATGCCGAAACCTTTCAGGCCTTTGGGAGCCAGGCCTTTGGGATCTGGACCCTGGCCCGGATCGCCTGCGCCGCCACGGGCGGACTTCATGATATCAAGTCGCGTCCATGGTTAAATTCAATTGCCGCCCCGCCGCAATGGGCGGAAATCGCAATATTTTGACTGTCGCGCCCAGGTCACAGGTAGTGTTCACAGGCGATGGTCACAAGTGAAGGTCGCAAGCTCAGGCCGCGTCGGCGCCGTCGCCGGCGACGCCTTCCGCCAGCCCATATTCCTTCATTTTGCGGTAGAGCGTCGAGCGCCCGATGCCGAGCTTGCGCGCCATTTCCGACATCTGGCCGCGATAATGCGCCAGCGCGAAGCGGATCGCCTTTTCCTCCAGCGCTTCCAGCCGCTGGACGTCGCCGTTCTCATCGAGCAGTTTCAGCACATTGGGGTCGCGCATTTCGAT
>NZ_JAYSBG010000455.1:0-2438 GCF_041915505.1 Rhodoblastus sp.
AGATCGTCGGCCTTTCGCAAAAGGAGCACACTGAACCGCCCCGAGTTTTTTAGACGCCCTCGGCTTGCATTTTGTGCTGCCGTTCGAACTCGGCGGGCGACAGCATCCCGTTCCGCGCGTGCTTGCGGGTCGGATTGTAGAACATCTCGATGTAGTCGAACACGTCGGCTCGCGCTTCATCCCGCGTGCGGTAGACCTTGCGCCGGATCCGCTCGCGCTTGAGCAGGTTGAAGAAGCTCTCGGCCACCGCGTTGTCGTGGCAGTTGCCGCGCCGACTCATCGAGGGCTCCAGATCGTGGTGCTTCAGGAACGAAGTCCACTCCATGCTCGTGAACTGGCTGCCTTGATCGGAATGCACCAGCACGCGGCCCTTCGGCTTGCGTCGCCAGACGGCAGCCAGCAGCGCCTGAAGGGCGACATTGGTCGTCTGGCGCGCTTGCATCGACCATCCGACGATGCGGCGCGAGAAGAGATCGAGCACGACCGCCAGGTAGGCGAAGCCTTCGTGCGTGCGGATGTAGGTGATGTCCGTCACCCAGGCCTTGTCCGGCGCCTCGACGTCAAACCGGCGATCGAGCGTGTTGTCGACAGCCAGCGACGACTTGCCTCCGCACGCGCCAGGGCGGCGTTTGTACCCGATCTGAGCCCGGATGTCGGCCAGCCGCGCCAGCCGCGCCAGCCGCGCGACCCGGTTCGGACAGCAGTTCTCACCCATGTCCATGAGATCGTCGTGGAGCTTCCGGTAGCCGTAGACCTTGCTGCTGTCGCGCCAAGCCGTGCGAATGAGTTCGGTCTGGCGGCGGTCCTCCTTGGCGCGTCGGCTGAGCGGATCCTTCAGCCAGGCGTAGAAGCCGCTGGGCTGCACCGAGAGGCAACGGCACATGGCGCGGATCGAAAAGATCGAGCGATGCTCGGCAATGAACGCGTACTTCACTTTGCATCCTTGGCGAAGTACGCGGCCGCTTTTTTTAGGATGTCGCGCTCCTCGGTGACCCGCTGCAACTCGCGCTTCAGCCGGCGGACTTCGGCAGCCTGATCGTCATAATGGGCCGAGGCAGGCTTCGCGTACCGCTTCTTCCACTCGTAGAGCGAGTATTTGCTGATCCCAAGCCGGGCCGCCACCGCCGCAACCGGATAGCCTCGTTCGGTGATCTGAACGACCGCCTCGCGCTTGAAGTCCTCGGTGAAGTTCGCTTTGCCCATCGGGACCTCCTCGCCTCAAATTTAGGGAAGAAGGCGTCTAAAAATCTAGGGGCGGTTCAGAATCCAGCAAAAGGACCCAATGACCGACCTATGCAAAAAGTCACATATCAAGATATCTTGATGCTAAATTCAAGATATCTTGATGCTAAATCTAGAGCCTGTCGTCAATTGAGCCAGATCACGCTGGCTGCGAGATGGACAGCACCGAGGAAAATTCGGGCGGTCTTGTCGTAGCGTGTTGCGATCGCGCGGTATTGCTTGAGTCTGGCGAAGAAGTTCTCGATGAGGTGCCGTGCCTTGTATAGGTCACGGTCGTAATCGCGGGCGGTCTTGCGGTTCGCTTTGCTTGGGATCACCGCCGATTTGCCGGCGGCTAGGAGGGGCGCAATGATGCGCTTGTCGGCATCGAACGCTTTGTCGGCGATCAGCATGTCGGCCTTCATGTCCGCCAGCAGGTAGTCTGCCCCGACGAGGTCGTGGGCTTGGCCGCCGGTCAGATGAAAGCCGGTCGGGTTGCCGAGCGCATCGACCGTGGTGTGTATCTTGGTGCTCAATCCCCCGCGCGACCGCCCGATCGCCTGGTCGTCGCCCCCTTTTTGGGAGCGCCGGCGCTATGCTGATGGGCGCGCACGATCGTACTGTCGATCATCGCGTATTCATTGTCGGCGTCCGCCGCCAAGTGATTGAAAACGCGGCCCCATACTCCCGATTTGGACCATCGGCTGTGGCGCCGGTGGACATTCTTCCAATCGCCGAAGCGCTCCGGAAGATCACGCCACGGGATGCCGGCGCGATAGCGGTAGATCACCGCCTCGACGAACAGACGATTGTCTGCCGCCGTAACCCCGACATGCCCATCCCGCCCGGGAAGGAGGTCGCGGATGCGCTCCCATTGGGAGTCGCGAAGGCTGTAGCGTCGCACCGGTCAGCTCCAAAATGGCTGACCTTCTATGAATCGAAGTTTCCAGCGCGCCGGAAGCCCCTAAATGACGACAGGCCCTAGAACAGCGAGCCCTGATCCGGCTTTTCGCTGCGCTGGCGGCGCGGAGCCGGCCTTGCGTCGACGGGCGGCCCTCTCTCTCCCGCCACCGCGCCGCGTTCGCCGTCCGCGAACGCGATCCTGAGCGCCATTCCGTCCCGCACGTCGACGGCGCGGCGCAACAGCCGTCCCTCGCCGTCGCGCACCAGCGCGAAGCCGCGCGCCAGCACATTCTCATAGCCGAAGCTTTTGCGAA
>NZ_JAYSBG010000456.1:0-2426 GCF_041915505.1 Rhodoblastus sp.
CTTTCCGCTGCCGCCCTCCATGCCCTTCGGCGCCTTCATCGAGGCGATCGTCAAGCCGCATTACGCGGCCCATCCGGATTTCGAAAAGATCGACTGGTCGAAGGTGATCTGGTCGATCGACGACGAGAAAAAGACGCCCGACCTCGACAAGTCGCTTGAGGAAAACGGCCTGAAGCACAAGTCGCTGGTGCGGTTCTGGACGCCCGGCCTCGAAGGCTACAAGGGCTCCGCGAGCTGATCTCCGCAGAACGAGAACAAGCGGAAGAACGGCGCCGGGAGAGAGAGTCATGTCGGTCCATCAACTCACGATAGAACCCCTGGGCGAAGAGATCGAGGTCGGCGACGGCCAGACGATTCTTGACGCCTGCCTGCGGGCGGGAATCTATCTGCCGCACGCCTGCGGCCATGGCCTGTGTGGCACCTGCAAGACGCAGGTGCTGGACGGCGAGATCGATCACGGCGAGGCCTCGCCCTTCGCGCTGATGGATTTCGAGCGCGACGACGGATTCGTGCTCGCCTGCACGGCGACGCTGAAAGGCGATGTCGCCATCGAGGCCGATGTCGAGGAGGATCCCGACGCGCGCAAGATTCCGGTGCGCGATTTCGTGGGCGAAGTCGTCGCGCTCGACGATCTCACCCATGACGTCAAAGGCGTGCGTCTGGCGCTCACAGATGGCCCGATCGATTTCCAGGCCGGCCAATATATCAATCTGTTCCTGCCGGGGATCGACGCGTCGCGCGCCTTTTCCATCGCCAATCCGCCGTCCGATGACGGCCATGTTGAATTACAGATCCGCCGCGTGCCCGGTGGCGCGGCGACAGGCTATATCCATGAAAAACTGAAGCCGGGCGACAAGCTCAAATTCACCGGGCCGCAGGGCCGTTTCATCGTGCGGAAATCGCGCGGCGGACCTCTGCTGTTTCTCGCCGGCGGCACCGGCGTTTCGAGCCCGCGCTCGATGATCCTCGACCTGCTGGCCGAGGGCTATGCGGAGCCGATCACTCTGGTTCACGGCGTCCGCACGCAGGCCGATCTTTACGGCCGAGACGAATTCGAGGCGCTTGCGAAACGCCACGCCAACTTCCGCTATGCGCCGGCGCTTTCGCATGAGCCGGACGACAGCGGCTGGAGCGGCGCGCGCGGCTTCGTGCATGACGTCGCCAAGAAAATCTTCGACGGAGTCTTCGAAGGTTCGACGGCCTATCTCTGCGGTCCGCCGCCGATGATCGAGGCCTGTATCGCGACGCTGATGCAGGGCCGCCTGTTCGAGAAACACATTTTCACCGAGCGGTTTTTCACGGCGAAGGATTGCGCCGAAAAACCCAAGAGCCCCGTGTTCCGGAGGCTCTGATGGCGAAGGAGCGCTTTCCCATTCATGTCGAGGGCAGCGGCGACGCATCGGGCTATGCGCATGAACGCGTGCTGGTGTCGCTGGAGCGGGCGCAGGGCTTCGGCCAGCTCAAGAATCTGCCGTGCAAATTGCCGGTCGGCTGCCGTCGCGGCGGCTGTGGGATCTGCCGGGTGCGCGTCGTGGCGGGCGAATTCCGCGCCGACACGATGAGCCGCGCGCATGTCTCTGCGGATGATGAAAGGGAGGGGCTGGTTCTCTCCTGCTGCATCTATCCGCTGTCGGAACTTTCGCTGCGACTGGAGCCAGCGGTCGCCGTCAAAGACAAGGGCCAGAAGGCCGCAAAAGAAGCTTAAGGAGGAAGTGTCATGGCTATTTCCGGAATCCTGCGTCCGGGTTTCGTCCAGATCCGTGTTCTGGATATGCCCGCGTCGGTCGAATATTATACCAAGCGCATCGGCCTGCATCAGGTGACGGAGGGCCCCGACGGCCGCGTCTATCTGAAATCGGCGGACGAATTCGATCATCATTCGATCGTGCTGCGCCGCGCCGACGCCGCGGGCGTCGACGTCATGGCCTTCAAATGCCTCGAAGACGCCGATCTCGATCATTACGAGAAGAAGGTGGTCGCTTACGGAATCGCGGTCGATCATGTTCCGGCCGGCGAGCAGCCCGGCATTGGCCGTCGCATCGGCTTCACCGTTCCGACCGGCCATCGCATCGAGCTTTACGCCCATGCGGACCAGTCCGATCCGAAGCCCTATGTCCACAATCCCCATGTTTGGTCGGTGGAGCCGCATGGCATGGCGGCGCGCCGCTTCGACCATGCCCTGTTCTATGGACCGAATATCGACGAGGTGACGGACTTTTTCGTCAAGGTGCTGGACTTCCGCCTGACCGAGCGCGTCGACATGCCCGACGGCCTGCTGGCGGTCTGGCTCACCTGCGGCATGAAGGCGCATGACATCGCCTTCGTGAAATATCCCGAGCCGGGCAAGCTGCACCACATCTCCTTCGAACTGGAGAACTGGCAGGCGGTCGGCAATGCGGCGGACATCATCACGCATTACGACATTT